>NZ_JAKEUW010000047.1:0-42220 GCF_022398115.1 Vibrio sp. Isolate22
GTCGTGATAGCTAAATCACTGAACCGACGCGGCCTCCCACGCTTATTCTGTTTGCTTTGCGCCCACCCGCTTATTGCTTCTTCATCAATCCAAAAGGTCAGAGAACCACGGTTAATGAGTGATTGGTTGTATTGCTTCCAGTTGGTTGTTTTGTAACGAGGCTTAGGCATAGGACTACGAGAGAGAGTGGAGGTAGCTGATCAGATCGTAGGTTCTGGATTTAGTTCCATTGAATTACGCAACAAAGCCGCTTCAAGACTAACCTGATTGTCATCACCTGATTCCAACTCAACCACATGGTTAACTGGCAAAGGTGAAGTATCACTTTGATTAAGGTTTATATAGACGTGTTTGATACCAAGATGTCGAATGATCTTAACCTGAGCATCGTCTTTTATTTTAAAGCTATTGAATAGAAACGGGTGTTCATTCCACTTGACGGGAAGTCGTATATGTAGACCGGGCTGAATGCGATCTACGGTAATTTTTATGCTGCCCATTTTTATATATAACGTTGATTAATAACCTCTATTTATAATTCTAATAAAACCAAGCAGCAATTTCACTATCCTATTTCACAGGTTCAGTTTAAAGAATCGCAATGCACCATCCATCTTATACCGAACTTATCTTCAACTTTGCCAAACCTAGCCCCCCAAAACGTGTCTGCAAGTGGCGTCATAATTCGCCCGCCCTGAGTTAGTTTTTCAAAGATCTGTTCTTGGGTCGCGGTATTATCTGTAACAAGAGAAAGTGCAAGGTTGTTCCCTTCAAGTTCTTTAGCTTTAACCCCATCAGACATCATCAGCTTCATACCAAATGCCTCGAATTCAGCGTGCATGACCCAATCTGGCTGCGCTCCTTCTATTACTTGTGGAGCATCACTAAAAAGTTGTTTCGATAAGACCACTCCACCAAAGCATTTATGATAAAAATCCAACGCCTCGCCACAACGACCATCGAAAAATAAGTAAGGGGTTACTGTCAGCATATCTTTCTCCTCTATTGCTACTTTAAACATAGACAATAGAAGTGAGAATTACAGGTAACAGGCTGATTTAAGATGATTAATTTATTGAAGGTTATTAACACGATGGGAATCAATGAGATTTACGAGTGAAACATCAAGATTTAACTGATTCGTAGCTTGCATCCAAGCCGACACGCTGGATTTCAAATTCACAAACGCCCAAAACGATGAAAGGTCGCTATAAAAGCGACCTTTCTTTATATGATGCCGGTTTAGGCGGACTGATTGGACAGGCATTCCTGCAACTACCACGAAGGCAACGCTTTCCGATCTCCAGATACAACAAAGCCCCAACTTTCGTTGAGGCTCTGTCTTAAAATATGGTACCGGTAGGCGGACTTGAACCGCCACGCCCGAAGGCAACGGATTTTGAATCCGTCGTGTATACCAATTTCACCATACCGGCATTATCGTGGGCATTGCCCTGTCGATGTTT
Organism: Vibrio sp. Isolate22; assembly: GCF_022398115.1. Lineage (NCBI taxonomy): Bacteria > Pseudomonadati > Pseudomonadota > Gammaproteobacteria > Vibrionales > Vibrionaceae > Vibrio > Vibrio sp. Isolate22. The sequence goes on from NZ_JAKEUW010000047.1 coordinate 1,467, forward strand.
GACATTATACGTATGCAAGCTGATGTGGCAAGTCTAAAAACTTGAATTCACGTGTGTTTGCCGATAATTTCGCCACTAAGTCATAAGCTGTGCGTCATGTCTCTTTTCACGCCCAGCCTTAAACTATATTCTGACGCCTAAATTTTTGAAGAAGTAATAACACCATGACATCTACCAACACATTGCCACCAGCAGGAATGATGCGCCGATTCGGTGCTTTGTTCTATGACGCCCTTATCGTAATCGCTATTGAAATGATGGCGGCTGGCGTCATTATCGCTTTACTGCATGCGCTTATGGCTCTTGGCATTTTTGACCATAGTGGTTATGCCGATGTCAGTGACTTCCTAACCAACCACCCTATTTGGAGCCCGGTTTACACATTTTATCTAGTGGCGGTTTGGGTTTACTTCTTTGTGTTCTTCTGGACTCGAGCTGGTCAAACTCTGGGAATGAGGGCGTGGAAGCTTCGCGTCCAGAACAAAGATGGCTCTGCAATTACTGTCACTCAAGCGCTTATTCGCTTAGGAACTTCTGGTTTTGGTTTAGCTAATCTATGCGTTCCCTTAGATCCTCAAAAGCGTGGCTTTCACGATATCTGGGCGAAGACCGAAGTGGTTGTATTACCTCAAGCGCGATAGTATTTCTAAACAGCTTCAATCAAGATCAAAAAAGGAAGGCGTTATGCCTTCCTTTTTTATTTATAATTTCCGCCTCAAGAGCATCACGGCTATTCCGAGAAATACCACACTTGGGGCTATAGCACCAAAGGCCGGTGGTATCTGGTACACCAAGCTCACAGGGCCAAAGAACTCACTGGATATATAGAAGGTAAAGCCTGCGATAACACCAGATAGGATTCTTGCTCCCATGGTCACGCTACGCAATGGACCAAAGATAAACGACAACGCCATCAACATCATCACCGCGATAGAGATAGGCTGAGTTATCTTTCTCCACAATGCCAGTTCATAACGAGCCGCGTCTTGTTCTGACGCTTTCAGATAAGATACGTAATCATACAAACCACTTAATGACAGCTCTTCTGGTTTAACCGTCACGATCGCAAGCTTGTCTGGTGCGAGTGATGTTTTCCAAGTGTATGTTGGCAAATTCTCTTTCGTTATCTGCAGTTCATTTTCAAACGAAGTGACGACAACATCTTTCATCGTCCAAACGTTGTCTCCAACGTAATCAACCTCTTTAGAATAGATAGCGGTTTTCAAAGCCTTATTTTCATCAAAGCGCCACATGTTCATGCCATATAGCTTGTCATCGTCGATTTTAACAATAAAGATGAAATCATTGGCATCACGAGCCCAGACACCGCTTTGCGTGGAGATAATATTACCCCCTGCTATCGATATGGTTCTTAAGTCACGAGCCATCTTTTGCGCTTGAGGTGCACCCCATTGTCCTAATAGCGTCACCACTATCATTAATGGAATCGCTGTCTTAAGTACCGACAAACCGATATCAAGTTTAGAGAAACCCGCCGCCTGCATTACTACAAGCTCAGAGCTCGCCGCAAGCATACCCAATCCAATCAACGCACCAAGCAAGGCTGCCATTGGAAAGAACATTTCGATATCACGTGGGATACTCAACAAAACAAAGTACAGAGCTTGGAGCAGATCGTAAGTACCACGCCCCACCTTTCTCAGTTGCTCCACATACTTGATAATCCCTGAGAGGCCAACAAACGTCACTAACACCAATGACGTGGTTGCGATGATGGTTCTGCCTATATATAAATCGAGAATCTTAAACACGGCTTAAGCCAACCTCTTATTCTTGAATTTTTCTTTCAAACGCCTTACTGGCACGCTATCCATAAAGTTTGCACCAATCGCGACAATTAACAACAACGCATTGATTGGCCACATGCCGACTACTGCTGGGATACTGCCCTCTTCGATTGCTGATTTGGTTGCACTGATTGCCAAGAAGTAAGTCAGGTAAATCAAAATTGCAGGACCAATCTTAGCGAAGCGTCCCTGTCTTGGGTTTACCGCCGAGAGTGGCACAACAAGCATGGTCAACAATGGAATACAGAGTACCAATGAAATTCGCCATTGCAATTCAGCTTTTGCGCTGTTGTTTGGATTACCGACTAGATCAAGTGTCGGAATCGCTTCCCAGTCACGACCTTTCTTCTCTACTTCACGCTGACCAATCAAGCCTTCATATTCTTCGAAGTGTGTCACCATGTAATCAAGACGAGTTGGGACACCTTCATGACGAGTACCATCGTACATCACGATAACTTGGCGACCGTCACTGAGCTCTTTTACATCACCCGACTTCGAGTACATAACACTTGGAAGCACTGAATCACGCGGACGCATTTGAGCAACGAACACGTTTTCTAGCTTATTACCGTCGATATCATCGATGAACACCACAGACGAACCATCTGGCGTTCCTTCAAACTTACCCTTTGGTAGCAAATCAACACTGTTCTCTGCTGCCACTTCCTCATACATCTGTTCAACCTTGTCTTGCGACCAAGGGGACAACCAGAATGAGTTAAAAGCGGCAACCGATGCGGTAATCAAAGCTAAGTACAGTGCCGATTGAATCAGGAATTTGTTACCGATACCGGTCGCGTTCATGACCACTATTTCACTTTCAGCGTAAAGACGACCAAAAGTAAGCAAAATACCAATATAGATACTGAGCGGAAGCATCAATAAGCCCATCGCAGGCATATTAAGGCTGACGATCGACAAGATTAGACTCGCAGGGATAGCACCATCAGAGGCGTCCGCTAACACACTGATGAATTTTTGGCTGAGAAACACGAGAAAGAGAACAAAAAAGATCGCAAATTGGCTCTTGATTGTCTCGCGGATCAAATATCTAACAATAATCACGCTCAAATTACCTATACAAAACTTGTTTTTTTGATTGAATCACTATAATTTCCCGTTGAACCTTTTATTTTTTTAAATTTTTAGCTAAGTGTTAGCGTTCTTCTTTAAGGTTAGTTCCATTATAGGATCCAACAAGTAAGAACTCATTATCTAACATTTAGTTCGATTTGTCTTCAGGATGTAGGAGTACGCATGGAGTTCAGTGTAAAAAGTGGCAGCCCAGAGAAACAACGCAGCGCATGTATCGTTGTCGGTGTGTTCGAACCGCGCCGCCTTTCTCCAGTAGCCGAGCAATTAGATAAGATTAGCGATGGCTACATTAGTTCACTGCTTCGTCGCGGTGACCTAGAGGGTAAACCTGGCCAGATGCTACTGCTGCATCAAGTACCTGGTGTACTTTCAGAACGTGTTCTACTTGTAGGCTGTGGTAAAGAGCGTGAGCTAGGCGAACGTCAATACAAAGAAATTATTCAGAAAACCATCAGCACACTAAACGAAACAGGTTCTATGGAAGCAGTATGTTTCCTAACAGAACTGCACGTTAAAGGCCGCGATACTTACTGGAAAGTTCGTCAAGCGGTAGAAGCGACTAAAGATGGTCTTTACACATTTGACCAATTCAAGAGCAACAAGCCAGAGACTCGTCGTCCACTACGTAAATTGGTATTCAACGTACCAACACGTCGTGAACTGAGCCTAGGTGAAAAAGCGATTGCTCACGGTCTTGCTATTGCTTCAGGTGTGAAAGCATCTAAAGACCTTGGCAACATGCCACCAAACATCGCTAACCCAGCATACCTTGCATCTCAAGCTCGTCGCCTAGCTGACGACTTCGAAACCGTAACGACTAAGATCATCGGTGAAGAAGAGATGGAAAAACTGGGCATGACCTCTTACCTAGCGGTTGGTCGTGGTTCAAAGAACGAATCTATGATGTCTATCATGGAGTACAAGGGCGCACCAGATTCTGATGCAAAACCGATTGTACTTGTTGGTAAAGGCCTAACGTTCGATTCAGGCGGTATCTCACTTAAGCCTGGCGAAGGTATGGATGAGATGAAGTACGACATGTGTGGTGCTGCATCTGTATTCGGTACGATGAAAGCGCTAGCTAAACTGAACCTACCAATCAACGTTGTTGGTATTCTTGCTGGTTGTGAAAACATGCCAGGTAGCAATGCTTACCGCCCAGGTGACATCCTAACGACGATGTCAGGCCAAACAGTTGAAGTGTTAAACACTGATGCTGAAGGTCGCTTGGTTCTTTGTGATGCGCTAACTTACGTTGAGCGTTTTGAACCAGATTGCGTGGTTGATGTTGCAACACTAACTGGCGCGTGTGTTATTGCTCTAGGTCACCACATCAGTGGCGTTCTATCAAACCACAACCCGCTATCTCACGAACTTGTGAATGCTTCTGAGCAAGCAAGTGACCGTGCATGGCGTCTACCAATGGCAGACGAGTACCATGAGCAGCTAAACAGCCCATTCGCAGATATGGCGAACATCGGCGGCCGCCCAGGCGGTACTATCACTGCTGGTTGCTTCCTGTCTAAGTTCACGAAGAAATACCACTGGGCTCACCTAGATATCGCAGGTACAGCTTGGAAATCTGGCGCAGCAAAAGGCTCGACAGGTCGTCCTGTCTCAATGCTAGTCCAATTCTTATTGAACCGCAGCGGCCAAGAGACTGAAGAGCAATCTTCAAAATAATAAAAAGGGCCTACGGGCCCTTTTTTAATAAGCGCTATTTGTTAGGGTCTGTTGACCAAGTAAGATAAATAGCCACGATTTTTAGTTCGAGTATCAAGTATGCAGACAGCTACGTTTTACATAGTGTCATCAGACAGCCCACAAGCGAGTGAAGAAGGTTTCGCTAACTATGTGCTGTTTCTTGCTCAGCACTTTGCAAAACAAGGCGCTAAACTTTATCTCAACTGTAATGACAAAGCCCATGCCGAGCGTATCGCAGAGGTTTTCTGGCAAGTCGAACCCAGTGAATTTATTGCGCATAATTTGGTTGGCGAAGGCCCGAAGTATTCAACCAACATTGAGATTGGCTACCAAGGCGTAAAGCACAATTGGAATCGTCAGCTAGTAATTAATCTGGCCGATAATCATACAACCTTTGCGAACGCCTTTGCTCAGGTGATAGACTTCGTCCCTTGCGAAGAAAAAGCTAAGCAACTCGCTCGAGAAAGGTATAAAATTTACCGTCAGGCTGGATATCAGCTGCAGACTATCGAGATTCAACATCCATAGTCAAACCTCATAGATAAAGCTATCTTTGAATTTAGATTCAAGAAGCTTCACTTATGAAGTTTGACCACGATTAACCATTCACAGTATCCGTTTAAGAGCACTATGGAAAAGACATACAACCCAACATCAATCGAACAAGCTCTGTATCAGACTTGGGAAGAGAAAGGCTACTTTAAGCCACACGGTGACACATCAAAAGAAGCTTACAGCATCATGATCCCGCCACCGAACGTCACTGGTAGCCTACACATGGGTCACGCGTTCCAAGACACTATCATGGATACTCTAATCCGTGCTGAGCGTATGAAAGGTAAGAACACGCTTTGGCAAGTGGGTACTGACCACGCTGGTATCGCAACTCAAATGGTTGTTGAGCGTAAGATCGCGGCAGAAGAAGGCAAAACTAAGCACGATTACGGCCGTGACGCTTTCATCGACAAGATCTGGGAATGGAAAAACGAATCTGGTGGCACAATCACTAAGCAACTTCGTCGTCTAGGCGCATCGGTAGACTGGGACCGTGAGCGTTTCACTATGGATGATGGCCTGTCTAACGCTGTTCAAGAAGTGTTTGTTCGCTTATACGAAGATGACCTAATCTACCGTGGTAAGCGTCTAGTAAACTGGGATCCAAAACTGCACACAGCAATTTCTGATCTTGAAGTTGAAAACAAAGACAAAAAAGGCCACATGTGGCACTTCCGCTACCCGCTAGCAAACGGCGTGAAAACAGCTGAAGGCAAAGACTACATTGTTGTTGCGACAACTCGTCCAGAAACCATGCTTGGTGATACTGGTGTTGCAGTAAACCCAGAAGATCCACGTTACAAAGATCTTATCGGTAAAGAGATCCTACTTCCTATCGTTAACCGTCTGATCCCTATCGTAGGCGATGAGCACGCGGATATGGAAAAAGGCACAGGTTGTGTGAAGATCACTCCTGCTCACGACTTTAACGATTACGAAGTTGGTAAGCGCAACAACCTACCAATGATCAACATTCTAACGTTCAACGCAGACATCCGTGATGCGGCTGAAGTATTCACCACTAACGGTGAAGCTAGCGATGTTTACTCTACAGAACTTCCTGCTAAGTACCACGGCATGGAGCGTTTTGCTGCTCGTAAAGCGATCGTTGCTGAATTCGAAGAACTTGGTCTTCTTGACGAAATCAAAGATCACGACCTAACTGTTCCTTACGGCGACCGTGGTGGCGTGGTTATCGAACCAATGCTAACTGACCAATGGTACGTACGTGCTGCACCTCTTGCTGAGCCTGCTGTTAAAGCGGTTGAAGACGGTGATATCCAGTTCGTTCCTAAGCAGTACGAAAACATGTACTTCTCTTGGATGCGTGACATTCAAGACTGGTGTATCTCTCGTCAACTTTGGTGGGGTCACCGTATCCCGGCATGGTACGACAACGATGGCAACGTATACGTAGGCCGTACTGAAGAAGAAGTACGTGCAAACAACAACCTTGCACCTGTTGTCGTTCTTCGCCAAGACGACGACGTACTAGATACATGGTTCTCTTCTGCGCTTTGGACTTTCGGTACTCAAGGCTGGCCTGAGCAAACTGAAGACCTGAAGACATTCCACCCTTCAGATGTTCTAGTAACAGGCTTCGACATCATCTTCTTCTGGGTTGCGCGTATGATCATGATGACCATGCACTTCAACAAAGATGAAAACGGTAAGTCGCAAGTACCATTCAAGACAGTTTACGTAACGGGTCTAATCCGTGACGAAAACGGCGACAAGATGTCTAAGTCTAAAGGTAACGTTCTTGACCCTATCGACATGATCGATGGTATCGACCTTGAGTCTCTAGTAGAGAAGCGTTGTGGCAACATGATGCAGCCTCAGCTAGCGAAGAAGATCGAGAAGAACACGCGTAAGACTTTCGAAAACGGTATCGAACCATACGGTACTGACGCGCTACGTTTCACACTTGCTGCTATGGCTTCAACTGGCCGTGACATCAACTGGGATATGAAGCGTCTTGAAGGTTACCGTAACTTCTGTAACAAGCTATGGAACGCAAGCCGTTACGTACTGATGAACACAGAAGAGCACGATTGTGGCATGTCACTATCTGCAGAAAACCGTGCAAACATGGAATTCTCTCTAGCAGATAAGTGGATTGAATCTCAGTTTGAACTAGCAGCGAAAGAGTTTAATGCTCACCTAGACAACTACCGTCTAGACATGGCAGCAAACACGCTTTACGAATTCATCTGGAACCAATTCTGTGACTGGTACCTAGAGCTAACTAAGCCAGTTCTATGGAAAGGTACAGAAGCTCAGCAACAAGCGACTCGCTACATGCTGATCACCGTTCTAGAGAAGACACTACGTCTTGCTCACCCAGTGCTTCCTTACATCACTGAATCTATCTGGCAGAGCGTTAAGCCGCTAGTAGACGGTGTTGAAGGCGACACTATCATGACTCAAGCGCTTCCTCAGTTTAACGAAGAGAACTTCGACGCTGAGATCGTAGAAGACATCGAATGGGTTAAGACTTTCATCACTGCTATCCGTAACCTACGTGCAGAGTACGACATTGCACCTAGCAAAGGTCTAGAAGTAATGATCAAGGTTGCTAACGAGAAAGACTCGGCACGTATCGAAGCAAACAAGGTAGTTCTAAACTCTCTTGCTAAGCTAGATAATCTAACGGTTCTTGCAGACAACGCTGAGACGCCTGCATGTGCGACTAAGCTAGTTGGTCAATCTGAGCTGATGATCCCAATGGCAGGTCTTATCGACAAAGATGCAGAACTTGCCCGTCTTGATAAAGAAGTGAAGAAAACGCACGGCGAAATCAAGCGTATCGAAGGCAAGCTGGGTAACGAAGGTTTCGTTGCTAAAGCTCCTGAAGCGGTTATCGCAAAAGAGCGTGAGAAGCTAGTGGGTTACCAAGAGACACTAACTAAGCTTGAAGAGCAAAAAGCGACTATCGCAGCTCTTTAATCCTCGCTTAATGAGAAGCCTTTAAACTTCTTACTACAGATAAAAAGGTTGGCCTTATGGTCAGCCTTTTTTTATGCCATTGGACTTATCACCGAATATCAGCACTTTCCAAACTCTGCCGACACTTTGATAGTTTTTGCCTATCAAATTAATCTCTAATATCCACTTCACTTAATGATAATGATTCTCAATAATGGTTCTATCGAAACAACACAACGATTGAGTAATTATCATGAAAAAGACACTAACCTTTGCTGCATTACATTTTACTATCGCATTTAGTGTCGCTTACGTACTAACAGGCGACATCTTAATTGGTAGCTTAATTGCCATGATTGAGCCCTCTGTAAATACGGTCGCCTTCTATTTTCATGAAAAGGCGTGGGCTCAAGTTCCAGCGCTTAAAGCTCGTCAGTGGATGACCAAATTAAAAACCGCAAGCTTTGCGACCATCCACTTCAGTGTTGCTTTTACCGTGGTCTACTTGCTAACTGGTGATGCCTTTGTTGGTGGTATGATGGCGATGCTAGAGCCCACTCTAAATACAGTCGCGTACTACTTCCATGAAAAAGTGTGGTTACGTAAATCAGGCGCTCAAGCACCACAATTTTGCGTTCACCAACATGCTTAAAATAGAGCGAGTCACCTCCTCTATTTTATAACTAACGAGTTCTCATCATTGACAATATTGCGCACCGCAATTAAATTAATTGCGGTGCGCAACTTTATTTCAAGATGCAAGGAAACAAGGTAAGTGATGATGAATGCTCGACAACTAAGACACTACTCCCGCCAAGCCGTTCGCTTACTGGGTATGCTCGATAAGCAATGTGGCGAAATAGCCCTAACCCCAGTCCAAGCTCATGCATTAGGAGAAATTCAACTCCAACCGCTGACGATCAACCAACTCGCACAACGATTGAATGTCGACAAGTCGAATGCCAGTCGTACTGTCGCAGGGCTAAACAAGTTAGAGTTGACCGACAGTATCGAGAATCCGAATGACAAACGCAGTCAAAAAGTCACTCTTACCAAACAAGGACAGCAGGTGCTGTCTAAGCTCGATCAGCAACAAAACGCTTTCTTCGACAATATGCTAGAAGCCCTGAGTGAAGATGAGCAGCAACAGTTAAAGCTTGGGTTAGAGGTTTACCTCAAAGGGCTAACTAAAGTCTGCCAAGCTGACGAGTTTGTATTGCGCCCACTCACTCAAGCTGACAACGAACAAGTTGCCGATGTCATTCGACAAGTCTCTGCCGAACATGGTCTAACTGCAGACAAAGGCTATGGTGTATCTGACCCAACACTTGATGACATGTACTCTGTGTATGACCAAGAAAATGCGATGTACTGGGTGATTGAGTATCAAGGTGAGGTTGTAGGCGGCGGTGGCTTTGCCCCACTAGCAGGTCGACCAGAGGTATGTGAGCTACAAAAGATGTATTTCTTAGCACAGACTCGCGGACAAGGGCTGGCAAAACGCATCGTCGCTTTAAGTTTAAAGCTTGCCAAGCAAATGGGTTATCAACAGATGTACTTGGAAACAACAGAGTGTTTGGGAGCTGCGATTAAGCTTTATGAAGCGCTAGGCTTTGAGCACCTAGAGAGTGCTTGGGGAGAAACGGGCCACGACGCTTGTGAAGTGGTCATGGCCAAAACGTTATAGTGCAGCTTCTAGCGTAAAAAATTACTCACACAAGATGCAGGATTAAGTGCAACAAAAGAACTCTCTTTTTGCCCATCGAGCTCAACTTCTAATTGATATAAATGCTTAGGGTTAGGCTTATCAACATTAAAGACAATCGGTGCTTCAACTTGGAATACAACGCCAGTGTGTTCTGCACGTACATCTATCGGCATCACCAGTGTCATACCATCGAACTTAATTGATGCCGATACCAGCCCTGCTTTAAGCGTCTGGTAGATCACATCCACTTTAAACTCACAACCACCGCCGTGGTGCCAGATCTGCTCAGTGACGATTTGGTCCAGCTTCACATTGCGAACAAACTGCAGATAAGGAGCTTGCCAAATACCCATTCGAGAGTCTGATTTAGCAATGGATGACGAAGACAATGGCTCATCCATATCTTCTTCGAGCAACAACCCTTCCTCTTCTTCAAGAAACAGGATCTCAAAGCGGTTTCGACCAGGCTGCATATAAGGGCGAATATCTTTACGGTACTCTTCTTGGCTGCCATCACAATCAAAGACTGCCACACCATTGAGTCGTACTTCAGCAAAGTAATCGACACCCGCGACGACTAGCTCAACAAAGGGGCAAGCCAGCATCGCATCATCGACTTCAATGTCGTGCATTAAATGCCACTCTTGCTCTACGATTTGCTCTTCACTCAAGGTATCAGGGAGCTTTGAACTCAACGGAGCCGGAAAGGTAATGTCATCTTGTGGAATAGAAAGATCCGTCAATGGCGAAATTTGCCAAAGACCATCGAGAAGTAACCGCATATCATTCCTTGAGCCAGATCAATTTTGACCGCATTATAATGAATGAATGCATTTAAAGACATTTATTTTTCTGAGGATAAAAAAATGCCAGCTCAAGGCTGGCACTTTTCAAACTGGGAAGAAATTACTCTTCGCCTTCATCATCTTCTTCAGGGTAGATAGCATCTTCACCTTCGTAGTAAGTGCCCCAACCGTCGTAGATAATGTCGAATTTCTCTGCAAGATTCACAAGCTTCTCAACTTGCGCATCGATCGCTTCTGCGTCTAGAGCTGACTGCATAGTCGCATCACAACAAAGTAGCTTGTTGCCATCTTCGTCTTCTGTCTCTTCAGCTTCAAGTACTTCAAAGCCCATTTTGAATGCTTCAACAACGGCTTTCTCAAGCACTTCGAAATCTTCAGCAAATAGGTGATGCTCGATATCGTATAGAGCTTCAGGATCGCTACCATCTTCAATTAGTGCTTCAATGATGTCGCGAGTCTCTTCCTTTTGAAATTCAATTAATTCCGCTACTGATAGATATTCATCTTCGTGAGACATGTGTCTGCTCCAGAGTGTTGACTATGAAAAGATCAAATTTGATTGCCACGAAATATGGCACGGATCGTCCAGAAAAGCCACCCAGATCAGGCCTAGAAAGATAAGTTTATCGCTAGATAGCAGAGGTAATATCAATTCAAAAGTGAAATCAAAATCACAGAAACAAATTTTCAACATTTTATTAACTAGCGACTATTTCAGCATTTCGTCTCTATTGTCACTTTTGAACATATTAAATAGAAATTGCGTGCTTAGTCATGGTGAATGCATACGATGAACTGGTTTTGAGATGCATAAAACCTCAAGTTGCTCTCAAAAAGTGCATAATAGTGAATAAAAAATCATTAATAATAAGCAAAATAGATTTCAGGCAGACCGCAGATAGAGCATAGATCCGCAAAAATGTTGTTCCATGCCAAACGCACACAATTGGAATTTAACACCTATTTTTCAACTAAAAATGGTTTTTAGCTCGGATAATTTCGAAAATACTTCACTTTTACACGAGCTCTAAAACTTGCATATTACGATCAAGCTTGTCATAAATAGACGCTGGATTAAAAGTAAGGATGCAAAATGAGTAAGCTGTACGTTGGCTCCGAAGTCGGTCAATTAAGACGAGTTCTCCTAAATCGACCTGAAAGAGCACTCACCCACCTCACCCCTTCTAACTGTCATGACCTTCTATTTGATGATGTGTTGGCTGTGGAAGCTGCTGGTGAAGAACACGATGCCTTTGCAGAGACACTACGTAATCAAGACGTAGAAGTGCTGCTACTGCACGATTTATTGGTAGAGACGCTTGCCGTACCTCAAGCTCGCGAATGGCTGCTAAACACTCAAATCTCAGATTTCCGTTATGGGCCTACTTTTGCCCGTGACCTAAGAAACTATCTTGCTCAAATGGATAATGAGCATCTAGCGACAATCTTACTAGGTGGCTTGGCTTATTCAGAGCTTCCTATCAAATCATCATCGATGCTTCCTAAAATGCATCGCCCACTAGATTTCGTTATCGAGCCACTTCCGAACCACTTATTTACACGTGATACTTCGTGTTGGGTTTATGGCGGTGTATCGCTAAACCCAATGATGAAGCCAGCACGTCAACGTGAGACAAACCACCTGCGTGCTATCTATCGCTGGCACCCAGTGTTTGCAGGACAAGACTTCATTAAGTACTTTGGTGATGAGGACCTTCATTACGATAACGCCAACATTGAAGGCGGCGATGTACTGGTTATTGGTAAAGGCGCGGTACTTATCGGTATTTCTGAGCGAACCAAGCCACAAGGTGTTGAGAACTTAGCGGCGAGCCTATTTAAGTCAGGGCAAGCAACCGAAGTCATCGCTATCGATCTACCGAAGCACCGTTCATGTATGCACCTTGATACCGTAATGACACACATGGATATCGATACCTTCTCTGTCTACCCAGAGATCGTTCGTAAAGATTTAGACACATGGCGTCTAACACCAAAAGAGAATGGTGAGATGCGCGTAGAGAAAGCGGAAAACTACCTGTCAGCGATTGAAGGTGCGCTTGGCCTTGATCAGCTTAAGATCATCACCACAGGTGGCGACAACTACGAAGCTGAACGTGAACAGTGGAATGACGCCAACAACGTACTAACCGTGAAACCAGGCACGGTTATCGGTTACGAGCGTAATGTTTACACCAACGAGAAGTACGACAAGGCAAGTATCGAAGTTCTAACGATTCCAGGTAATGAACTGGGGCGTGGCCGTGGTGGCGCTCGTTGTATGAGCTGCCCTATCGAAAGAGACGGTATCTAAGCGGATAGCTCTATAGAGTAAAAATACAATAACTCATCTAGGCCAGTACCATCGTACTGGCCTTTTTTATGAAATTAATAAAATAAATATTCACAAATATAGCATTTTTATGTTTAACTAAGTTCTTCATTGATTCTATATACACAAGGAGCGAAAGATGGCCTTTAATCTTCGCAATCGTAACTTTCTAAAACTACTCGACTTTACTCCTAAAGAGATTCAGTTTTTGCTTGACCTGTCAGCTGACCTAAAAAAAGCTAAGTATGCAGGTACTGAGCAGAAGAAGCTTACTGGTAAAAACATCGCTTTGATCTTTGAAAAGGCATCAACTCGAACTCGATGTGCTTTTGAGGTAGCCGCTTTTGATCAAGGCGCTCAAGTGTCTTACTTGGGTCCTTCGGGCTCTCAGATCGGTCAAAAAGAATCAATGAAAGATACGGCACGCGTATTAGGCCGTATGTACGATGGTATCGAGTACCGTGGCTTTGGTCAGAGCATCGTCGAAGACCTTGGCGCTTATGCTGGTGTTCCAGTTTGGAATGGCCTTACTGATGAATTTCACCCAACTCAGATCTTGGCTGACTTCCTGACCATGATCGAACATGGTCGCGGTAAACAGCTGCATCAAATCAGCTTTGCTTACCTAGGGGATGCTCGTAACAATATGGGTAACTCTCTATTAGTAGGAGCTGCCAAGATGGGCATGGATATTCGTCTTGTCGCGCCAAAAGCCTTCTGGCCAGAAGAACAACTTGTCGAAGAGTGCCAAGCTATCGCTCAAAGTACCGGCGCTAAAATCACGCTGACTGAAGACGTTACTGAAGGCGTAAAAGGCTGTGACTTCCTCTACACCGATGTTTGGGTATCGATGGGCGAAGCACCAGAAGCTTGGGATGAACGTGTGGCAGTAATGAAACCATATCAAGTGAATATGGATGTGATTAAACTGACGGGCAACCCTCAAGTGAAATTCATGCACTGCTTACCCGCTTTCCACAATAATGAGACCGTTATTGGCCAACAAGTGGCTGATAAATACGGGATGAACGGTTTGGAAGTGACGGACGAAGTGTTTGAATCTGACTACTCTATTGTGTTTGATGAAGCCGAAAATCGCATGCACACCATCAAAGCCGTTATGGTCGCAACACTCGGTTAATTGAGAATAGTGAAAGTAAACAAAAGCTTGATGTAATCGCTTGCGCTCACAAATTGAAAGCGTATAATTCTCGGCAATTTGTCTGAGAGTAGTGAAAATGACGCCAACCAATATTGTGATCACACATAATAAGATTGTGAAAACACCTAATATTGCTCGCAAGCTAGCATGCTTGCCAGGCGGTCTATTCTGCTTTTCAGCACTTTTTTAAAGCCTCCCATTATGGGGGGCTTTTTTGTGGCCAATACATTATTGTGGGGAAGAAGATCATGGCGAATTCGCTCTATCAAAAGCACATCATCTCAATTCCAGAGCTTTCTCGTGAAGAGCTAGAATTAATTGTTCAAACGGCTGGTCAGCTTAAAGCAGAACCAAACCCAGAACTTATCAAGAACAAAGTTGTGGCTAGCTGCTTCTTCGAACCTTCAACACGAACTCGACTCTCTTTTGAAACTGCGATTCAACGCATCGGTGGTGATGTGATTGGTTTCGACAGCGGTGGTAACACCTCACTGGCGAAAAAAGGCGAAACGCTGGCAGACTCAGTACAGGTTATCTCTTCATACGTTGATGCTTACGTAATGCGTCACCCTCAGGAAGGTGCAGCGCGCCTAGCATCAGAGTTCTCAAACGGTGTACCTGTAATCAACGCTGGTGATGGTGCTAACCAACACCCAACACAGACCCTGCTTGATCTATTCTCTATCGCAGAAACACAAGGCCGCCTAGACAACCTCAATGTGGCGTTCGTTGGTGACCTAAAATACGGTCGTACGGTTCACTCTCTCACTCAAGCACTGGCTAAGTTCGATAACATCTGTTTCTACTTTGTAGCGCCAGAAGCATTGGCTATGCCTGATTACATCTGTGAAGAGCTTGATGAAGCTGGCATCAAATACCAACTACTGACCGACATGGAAGATGTGATTCCTGAACTAGATGTTCTATACATGACTCGCGTACAGAAAGAACGCTTTGATGAGTCGGAATACGCACACATCAAGTCAGCCTACATCCTAACGGCTGCTCTATTAGAAAATGCACGTGATAACTTGAAGGTACTGCACCCACTTCCTCGCGTTGATGAAATCACTGTCGATGTCGATAAAACACCTTACGCTTACTACTTCCAGCAAGCTGAAAATGGTGTTTACGCACGTGAAGCATTACTAGCCCTTGTTCTTAACGAAACGCTGTAGAGGAGAGATATCATGTCTAAAGAGACTCAATTAAAAGTTGAAGCAATCAAGAACGGTACCGTTATCGACCACATCCCAGCAAACATCGGGATCAAGGTGCTAAAACTGTTCGACATGCACAACTCTCATCAGCGTGTCACTATTGGTTTGAACCTGCCTTCTTCAGCACTTGGCGGTAAAGACTTACTTAAAATTGAGAATGTGTTTATCACCGAAGAGCAAGCAAACAAGTTAGCACTGTACGCACCTCATGCGACAGTAAACCAAATCGAAGATTACGAAGTGGTTAAGAAGCTAGCGCTTGAACTGCCTGAGCAGATCAACGATGTGTTTGAGTGTCCAAACACCAACTGTATAACTCACAACGAGCCGGTTGAGAGCAGCTTTAAGATCTTTGAAAAAAATGAAGACATTCGCCTGAAATGTAAGTACTGCGAAAAAGTCTTCTCTCGCGAGATCGTGACAGAAAGGTAACGTCATACGGCAACCCGTTTGAACGCAAAAACTATGAAACACCTCGCCCGTGCGGGGTATTTTGCGCTTTACCTATCCACGGTTTGTAGGCACACTGAAAAGCGATTTTTATCTAATAACTGATGGAATAAACCAATGACAAAAGTACTTCACACAGAATCGGCTCCAGCTGCAATCGGCCCATACGTACAAGGCGTTGACCTTGGCAACATGGTACTGACTTCTGGTCAAATCCCAGTAAACCCAGCAACTGGTGAAGTATCTGCTGATATCGCAGAGCAAGCACGCCAATCTCTAGACAACGTAAAAGCGGTTGTAGAAGCTTCTGGCCTGACTGTAAAAGACATCGTTAAGCTAACTGTATTCGTTAAAGACCTAAACGACTTCGGCACAGTAAACGAAGTTTACGGTAAATTCTTTGATGAGCACGGCGTTGCAAACTACCCTGCACGTTCATGTGTTGAAGTAGCTCGTCTGCCAAAAGATGTTGGTATCGAGATCGAAGCTATTGCAGTTCGCAAATAGGTTTCACTCTATTTAGTCGGTGGCTTAGTGCAGAACTAAACCCTGATGAGATACAAAAAAGGTTGCCAATTGGGCAACCTTTTTTATTATTCGTTTTCTGTGTTTAAGCTACTTTTTATTAAGCTCAATCACTTCTTTGTCTAGCTCTTCCAACTTAGCCGCCATCTGTTCACGAGTTAGGTTTGCTAATTCACGAACGTTCGACTTGTCGTAGCCTTCGGTATTAATTGGGTCTAGCATTTCCACAATCACATGGCCATTGTTCCAACGGTTCAGCTTAACGCCACCAGTAGAACTACACACGATAGGGATAATTGGTAAGCCTGCGCCAATTGCAGCATGGAAAGCACCAGTTTTAAATGGCAACAGACCACGGCCTCGTGAACGCGTTCCTTCAGGGAACATCCATACCGAAACATCACTGTCTTTCAGGTTATCAACCACTTGATCGATCGTACCAACCGCTTTGCTGCGGTTTGCACGGTCAATTAGGATATTACCCGTCAACCAGTAAAGCTGACCAAACAGAGGCATCCACGCTAGGCTTTTCTTACCAACTGTTACCACTTTAGGTGTCACAGCCGATGATACCGTGAACAGGTCCCAGTTATTCTGATGGTTCGCAACATAAACATGTTGGCCACGAGAGTATGCATCTTCAGGGATACGTAGCTCTAGCTTGATACCAAATACTTTCGACATACGACCGAAGTAACGACCAAAGGTAAATACGTGCTTCGGGTTACGTGGGCTAAGTAAACAGTAGCCACAGCCGAATACAAACATAAGAATCGCAAAGATCGCCAATGCGAAAATACGTAATATTGCTATCATTTTGTTCCTCACAACCGCAGAGCTCACCCACCTATTCACTTTAAAATAAGCAAACAGATTCACTTGCGGTAAATACAACTATAAAAAAGCCGAAACCAAGGTTCCGACTTTTCTGTTTCATTTTACTGATTCATGAATTTACTAACCTAAGTTAGTTTGAGTCACGAAATCGGGTAATGTTTGCGCCTAGCGCTGAAAGCTTATCTTCAATCTTATCGTAGCCACGATCGATGTGATAGATACGATCAACGATGGTTTCGCCTTGTGCGATACAACCAGCAATAACAAGGCTCGCAGATGCGCGAAGATCCGTTGCCATTACTTGAGCGCCGCTCAACTGTTCAGTTTCACCACAGATAGCTGTATTACCTTCAATCTCCGCTTTTGCACCCATTCGCTGAAGCTCAGGAATATGCATGAAACGGTTTTCGAAGATAGTTTCAGTGATCACACCACTGCCCTTCGCCATCATGTTAAGCAGAGTAAACTGAGCTTGCATGTCGGTTGGGAAACCAGGATGTGGTGCCGTTACGATTTTCACCGCTTTAAGCTCACGGCCTGTCATATCAAGGCTGATCCAGTCTTCGCCCGTTTCAACCTTCGCACCCGCTTCTTCAAGCTTCGCTAGGGCAGCTTCAAGAAGGTGAGCGTTAGTGTTACGACAAACGACTTTACCGCCAGAAACTGCTGCAGCAACAAGGAAAGTGCCCGTTTCAATACGGTCTGCAACCACAGAGTGTTGACCACCACCTAGACGCTCAACGCCTTCGATAGTAATCGTATCTGTACCTGCGCCAGAAATCTTCGCACCCAGTTTGTTAAGGAAATCAGCGGTATCAACAATCTCAGGCTCACGCGCTGAGTTATCTAATACTGTTTTACCTTCTGCGAGTGTTGCAGCACACATGATGGTAATCGTAGCGCCCACGCTTACTTTATCCATCACGATGTGCGCGCCTTTCAGACGGCCATCAACACTTGCTTTCACATAACCATCTTCCAATGTAATGGTTGCACCTAGTTGCTCTAGGCCATGGATATGCAGATCAACAGGGCGAGCACCAATTGCACAACCGCCAGGAAGTGACACTTGGCCTTCACCAAAACGAGCAACTAGAGGACCTAAAGCCCAGATAGAAGCACGCATTGTTTTTACTAAATCGTAAGGCGCACAAAATTCATTAATTTCGCTGCCATCAACGTGAACGCTACCGTTACGTGATACTTTCGCGCCTAAACGCTTTAGCAGTTCCATCGTAGTATCGATGTCACGTAGGTGAGGAACGTTACTTACTTCTACTGGCTCTTCAGCAAGAATTGAAGCAAATAGGATTGGTAGCGCTGCGTTTTTTGCGCCAGAGATCGTCACTTCACCGCTTAGCGGCTTGTCTGATCCAATAACTCGAAACTTTTCCATCATAAACCTTAAAGTGACATCAGTTTCTTATCACGTTCCCACTCTTCCGGCGTGAATGCCTTGATAGAAAGAGCATGGATGTCATTGCGTTGAATGTATTCCATTAGTGGGCCGTAAATTAGTTGCTGCTTCTTAACTCGATTCATGCCGTCAAAACATGGATCTACCGCAACAACTTCGTAATGACTGCCTTCACCTTTCACGATAATCTCTTGAAGGTTCAGTGCCTCTGCTAATAATTCTTGTACTTTTGTGCTGTCCACAAATAGCTCCTGCCTAATTTTTTATGTGTTCTGCCATCATTGGCTGGATATTGCTCAATTGGAACAACGTTCGTAATTGTTCTGGCACGAAACTAAGCATTATATGACAGTTTTGATTTTTTGCATGCTCTAATAAGTGAATTAGCATCACCATTCCTGCTGAATCGACTCGATTTATATGGCTAAGGTCAATTTCAACGCTCGATTCCGTTGTTTGCCACTTTTCCAATATACGCCAGATTGCAGGAACGCTGTCTCGGTCGATATCTCCGAGCAGCTGATACTCTTTAGAGCTTAGCGCTTGCCATTGAGATTGGCTCATTATTTATTACTCTCAAAGCGAATCGGCTGCGCAGCTAGTTTCTCTAGCTCGTCAGCAACCGCTAAGATACCGTCTTGACGAATCTTAGTATTCCACTCTGATTGCTTGCTCGACAGCAGGCTAATCCCTTCCGCAACCATATCAAATGCTTTCCACTCGCCAGACTTTTTGTCTTTACGAAGTTTGAATTCAAGTTTGATGTTAGGTCTTGGCGTATCAATGATATCAACCTTGATACTGGTGATACGGCTATCCGCTTTAATTTTTGGTTCCGGGCCAAACTCGATGGTTTGGTCCGTGTATTGAGTTAACACTTGTGCGTATGAAGAGACTAGGTACTTACGAAATGCATCGATAAATACACGCACATCTTTTCTATCGGCACCTTTCAAGTTTGGCCCCAGCAACTTAAGTGCTGCATATTGAGCATTCACATAAGGCATCAACTCTTCTTCCACGATCACCTTGAGCAATTCTGGGTCTTTGTGGATATTGTCTTGTTCACTCTTCAAACGCTCAAATGCTACCTCAGCGACTTGTGTCATCATTTGGTAAGGCTGCGTTTTATCAATAGTCGCATCAGCAAAAGCTTGAGTAGAAATCAACAAGGCCATCACAGCGACAAACCCTATTTTCAAGTGACTCATCATTTTTAACATCGTCTTATTCCTCAGCTTTATTGTCATCAGAGCCGCCAACGCTATACAGCACTTGGCCAATCAAATCTTCGAGTACCAATGCCGATATAGTGTCTTCAATCGAATCACCATCAACCAACATCTCTTCATCGTCAAAAATGAAGCCCGGAACTAAACTGATGTACTGCTCACCGATTAAGCCTGACGTTAAGATTTGAGCACTAGAGGTATCAGGAAACTGTGAGTACTTCGCATCAATCGACATTTCAACCACAGGAAGGTAGCTCTCGGTATCAAGTTCAATGCTTTTAACACGACCAACAACCACACCACCAACCTTCACTGGAGAACGAACTTTTAGGCTACCAATGTTGTCAAAGGTCGCTTTTAGATTGTAAGTATGGTTTGAACCCAGCCCCTTTACGTCAGCGACTTGAAAGATCATGATTAAGATTGCGCAAATTCCGGCTATAACAAAGGTGCCGACCCATAATTCTAACTTTCGAGTTTGTTGCATGATTAATTCCCAAACATCAATGCGGTAAGAACAAAATCTAGCCCTAATACCGCTAGAGAAGAGTGTACTACTGTACGTGTGGTTGCTTGACTAATACCTTCAGAGGTCGGTACCGCATCATAACCATTGAAAAGAGCAATCCAAGTTACGGTGATAGCAAAGACCATGCATTTGATCATGCTGTTACCGATATCTCGACCTAGCTCAACAGAAGACTGCATCGCAGACCAAAAACTGCCGTGGTCAATGCCTTTCCAATCAACACCGACTAACTGACCGCCCCAAATACCGACCGCCATAAAGATCATCGCTAGTAGAGGCATAGAGATAAGTCCAGCCCACAAGCGTGGTGCGATAATGCGTTTTAGAGGGTCTACCGCCATCATTTCTAAACTGGAAATCTGCTCCGTTGCTTTCATCAAACCGATTTCAGCCGTCAGCGCTGAACCAGCACGACCTGCAAATAGCAATGCTGTGACCACAGGACCAAGCTCACGTAACAATGAAAGCGCGACCATTTGGCCAAGGTTGCCCTCAGCGCCGTAATCAATTAGCACAACATAACCTTGCAGGCTCAATACCATGCCAATGAACAAACCCGAAACTAAAATAATAGCCAATGACTGAACGCCAACGCTATAAAGTTGTTTAACTAATAAAGGGAAGTTTTTTAGTCGCGGGATGCCAAACAAAGCCCCGAATAACATCAGGCTTGCTCGACCAAATGACTCACAGATCGCAAGTGTTCGTTTGCCGACACCTGCAATAGTTTTAGCAATCATATTAAAATAAATCCTTTTCAAGACTTTGCGCAGGGAACCTAAATGGCACAGGGCCATCCGCCTCACCTTGCAAAAATTGCTGCACTCTCGGATCGTCATTGTTGTACAACTCTTCCGGTGACCCTGCCGCAATGATTTTGCCATCTGCGAGTAAGTAAACCCAATCAGCGATACTCATCACCTCAGGAACATCGTGAGAAACGACGATAGACGTTAAGCCCAAGGCTTGATTGAGGTTGCGAATGAGCTCGACCAATACACCCATTGTTATAGGGTCTTGGCCGACAAAGGGTTCATCGTACATGATTAGCTCGGGATCGAGTGCAATAGCACGCGCCAATGCGGCACGCCTTGCCATTCCGCCAGACAACTCACTTGGCATCAATTGCGCAGCACCGCGTAACCCTACCGCCTCAAGCTTAAGTAACACGATAGTACGAATGAATTTTTCGTTAAGTTCAGTGTGCTCACGCAGTGGAAACGCCACATTATCAAACACATTGAGGTCCGTAAAAAGTGCACCCGATTGGAAAAGCATGCTCATTTTTTTACGTGCTTGATACAGCTTTCGACGAGATAAGGTCGGGATGTTGTCGCCATCAAACCAGACTTCACCGCTATCTGGTGGCAACTGCCCGCCAATCAAACGCAATAAAGTGGTTTTACCGATCCCCGATGGCCCCATGATTGCGGTTATTTTGCCTTGAGGCACCTCTAAACTGATGTCGTCAAAAATAACGCGATCACCGCGTGAGAAGCTAAGGTTCTTAACTTTTACAAGTTCAGTATTCGACATACTCTTGTAGTTTCCTTGCTTTAAAAAACGCCAATTATGGCTGCAATAATAATGAGTCTACTTTAGAATTAAAAGCACTGTTCAATTAATTCATATTAAACAGGAATGTATGCAGGGATTTGAAAGCATTAGAAAATTATCTATTCAGCTCTCTTTCTTGGTGACTAACTGGTAATTAATTTGCCGAGTGACTTCCCTTTTACCTACCAACAGGTCAAAATTAGCGGTTAATTCTCCGTTTTTTATTAATTTTTTAGGAATCATCATGCTTGAAGCGATTGCGTTTCTTATTATCGGTCTAGGTTTTTTGGTGTGGAGTGCAGATAAGCTGGTTTACGGCGCCGCAGCTCTTGCTCGCAACTTCGGTATCTCACCATTAGTTATCGGTATGACGATTCTTGCAATGGGCTCTTCAGCTCCTGAAATGATGGTTTCTGCAACGGCTGCGCTTGATGGCAAAACAGATACCGCGGTCGGTAATGTTCTAGGCTCAAACATCGCCAACATAGCGCTAATTTTAGGTATCACTGCGCTAATCAAACCGCTATCAATCAGCTCAGCTGTGATTCGCCGTGAACTACCACTCATGATTGGTGTCACTTTACTAGCTGGTGCACTGCTTTGGGATAACCACTTAGGTTTCTACGAAGGCGTATTGTTATTTGTTCTGTTCGGTGCGTTTTTGTTTGCCATGCTGCAAATCAGCCGTAGTGAGAAAAAGAACGGCGATGCGTTTCTTGATGAACAAGAATCAGAGATTCCTGAGGGTGTTAGTAACCCGAAAGCTGCAATGTGGGTGGTAATTGGTCTAATCATTCTTCCTTTAGCTGCTGATATGCTGGTTGATAATGCCGTTATCATCGCTAAGTTCTTCGGTATGAGCGACCTTGTTATTGGTTTAACCATTATTGCCGTTGGTACCAGCCTACCTGAACTTGCTGCATCACTTGCTGGTGTAATGAAAGGCGAAGACGATATGGCGGTGGGTAACATCATTGGCTCAAACGTATTCAACATTCTGGCTGTTATGGGTATTCCTGGCATCCTTAACCCTTCTATCTTGAGCGAATTTGCGATGGGTCGTGACTTCTGGGTCATGCTAGGTGTATCTCTGCTGCTTGTTGTGATGGCGCTAGGTAAATCGCGTAGTGTGAATCGTATTGAAGGTGGCGTGTTAATCGTGACGTTCGTGGCTTACCAAAGCTACCTGCTAATGAACATGTCGGCTTAATTGTTGACTTAACTTTCCGTACTTGGAGTATTTGATGTCTCAGCCATTTGATTATCGCAGTGTTGCCAAACAAGTTTTGGAAACTGAAGTTGCAGGTCTCACTCAATTGGACCAATATTTTAATGATGATTTTTGCAAAGCTTGCGACCTAATCCTAAACAACAAGGGTAAAGTGGTTGTGATGGGCATGGGTAAATCCGGCCATATCGGCAATAAAATCGCAGCAACGCTAGCAAGTACTGGTACATCAGCTTTCTTTGTACACCCGGGTGAAGCAGCACATGGCGACTTAGGCATGATCGAACCGGGCGATATTGTGATTGCAATATCGAACTCAGGTGAGTCAGGTGAGATTCTGAGTCTGTTCCCTGTATTGAAGCGTTTGAACATCAAGATCATCAGCATGACAGGCAAGCCTGCATCAAATATGGCGACCTTGTCTGATATCCATTTACAGATTTCTGTGCCGGAAGAAGCGTGCCCACTAGGTTTAGCACCAACAACCAGCACCACAGCTACCTTAGTGATGGGTGATGCATTAGCCGTCGCACTTTTACAAGCTCGAGGCTTCACAGCTCAAGACTTTGCCCTATCTCACCCAGGTGGCGCTTTAGGTCGTCAACTACTATTGAAACTAGACGACATCATGCACACTGGCGATGCACTCCCTGTTGTCGCTCCGGATGCATTAGTAAGAGACGCTTTACTAGAGATATCTCAGAAAGGCTTGGGTATGACAGCCATCATTGATCAAGATGGTCAAATGGCCGGTATTTTTACCGATGGTGATTTACGCCGTATCTTGGATAAGCGCGTTGATATTCATAGCACTCAAATTGGCGATGTGATGACGCTAAATCCTACCGTTGCCGATCCGAACATGCTTGCGGTAGAGGGTTTAAACTTAATGCAAGCTAAAAGCATCAATGGCTTGATGCTATGCCAAGATGGCAAACTAGTTGGTGCTCTAAACATGCATGATTTATTGAAAGCTGGAGTAATGTAATGACACAGACAGTCGAAACTCTATACGGCACTGTTGACTCAGATGTTTTTGCAATAGCAAAAGGCATCAAACTCCTAATTTGCGATGTAGATGGCGTGTTCTCCGATGGCCGCATCTACATGGGCAACAATGGTGAAGAGCTGAAAACCTTTCACACTCGTGACGGTTACGGCATCAAATCACTGATGAACGCGGGCATTGAAATCGCCATCATCACAGGTCGCAAGTCTCAGATTGTTGAGAATCGAATGACGGCTCTCGGTATCAAACTTATTTATCAAGGCCAAGACGATAAAGTTAAGGCTTACCAGGATATTTGCGATAAGCTTTCAGTTAACCCTGAAAACACAGGTTATATCGGCGACGATCTTATCGACTGGCCGGTAATGGAAAAAGTTGGCTTAAAGGTTTGTGTGGCAGATGGTCACCCGCTACTCGCACAGCGAGCAAACTACGTGACAACCATCAACGGTGGTCATGGTGCAGTTCGTGAAGTCTGCGACCTGATTTTACAAGCAAGAAATGAACTCGACGTGCACAAAGGTTTAAGCATATGAGTTTTACTCGTATTATCTATTTAATACTAATATTTATTGCCTCTTGGTCGACCTACTACTTGTTCGACAAAGAGCAAACATCGACGATACAAGTGGCTCCAAATTTGGAGCTACCTGCTTTTAGCGGCAACAGCCTAAACAACATCAGTTACGATGAGTCAGGCATTCGCAGCTACCAAGTTGAATCGACGTATTTAGAACACTTCTCAGTGGTTGGCGACACGCACTTTCAAAACCCTGTTCTTTCGGTCTTCCGAGAAGGACACACAATTGAATGGCAAGTCACCGCTGATCGCGCGATTATGGATGAAAATCAAGTTGTCACTTTTTATGACAACGTTGTGGCAAAGAATCTACTGCCAGGGGCAAGCTTCGATACAATGACCACAGACAAAATGGTTGTTGAGCTGAAAAGCCGAGATTTTTATTCAGATACTCCGGTCCATATGATCGGTACATTTTTTGAAAATGAGGGTCAAGCAATAAAAGGTAACTTCGGTACCAACAATGCGACTCTCTTTAATTCTGTTCAAGGTAGATATGAAACTCTTACACCTTAGTTTATTCGCTTTGACTCTTGCGGCACCAAATGTCTACGCCCTATCTTCTGATAGCGAGCAACCTGTCTACATTGACTCAGACAGCCAGCAATTGGATATGAAAAGTAACCAAGTAACCTTCATTGGTGATGTAAACCTGAAACAAGGCAGCATCAATATCAATGCAGATAAGGTTATTGTTACCCGCAACGCCGTAAACGGTGAAATTGAAGAGATTCAAGGCTTCGGTAAACCGGCGACCTTCTCTCAGCTGACTGATGACGGAAAAACGCTCTACGGTGAAGCGGACGACCTGCATTACCAGCTTGTTGCCGACAAACTGATCATGACCAAGAATGCAATGCTATCTCAAGATGGCAGTATCATCCGTGGCTCTAAGATCACTTACCAGATTGGCTCTCAGAAGCTAGTCGCTGACAGTGGTGAGAACAAACGAGTATCAACGGTTTTACAACCAACGGAAGTGAATAAGTAGCCATGGCCGTTCTTAAAGCGCAAAACCTAGCGAAAACATACAGCAAACGTAAAGTAGTGACTGACGTAAGCCTACAGGTTGAGTCAGGCCAAATTGTCGGCTTGCTTGGTCCTAATGGTGCCGGTAAAACGACATCCTTCTACATGATTGTAGGCTTAGTTGCTCGTGACGAAGGTACCATCAGCATTGACGACCGAGATATCAGTATCTTGCCAATGCATAGCCGTTCGCGTCTTGGTATCGGTTACCTACCTCAGGAAGCATCAATCTTCCGTAAGCTGTCTGTTGAGAACAACATCATGGCGGTTTTACAGACTCGTGATGAGATGACCAATGAACAGCGTCAGGACAAGCTAGAAGACCTTCTAGAAGAGTTCCACATCCAACATATCCGTCACAGTAATGGTATGGCCCTATCGGGTGGTGAACGTCGTCGTGTTGAAATCGCTCGCGCTCTTGCAGCAAACCCTCAGTTCATCTTACTAGACGAACCGTTTGCTGGTGTTGACCCGATCTCGGTTATCGATATCAAGAAAATCATCGAACACCTGCGCGATCGCGGTTTGGGTGTTTTGATTACCGACCACAACGTTCGTGAAACATTAGACGTGTGTGAAAAGGCCTATATCGTGAGCCAAGGGCACCTGATCGCAGAGGGTACTCCTGAAGATGTTCTCAATAACGAACAAGTTAAACAAGTTTATCTAGGCGAACAATTCCGTCTATGATTATATAGAGAGTATCGAGAGTTCTAAGAATAATAACTAGGTAAGTAACACTGAATGAAACCCTCATTACAACTTAAGCTAGGCCAACAGTTAGCAATGACTCCTCAATTGCAGCAAGCGATCCGTTTGCTGCAATTGTCTACTTTAGATTTGCAACAAGAGATCCAAGAAGCACTTGAATCTAACCCATTACTCGATGTGGAAGAAGGCAATGAAGAAACGCCATCATCGGAAGAAAAGCCTAGCAGTGACGAGAAAGAAACAGTTGAAGCCGCAGAGCAAGACTTACCTGACAGCTCAGACTTAATCGAAAAATCAGAGATTGGTAACGAACTCGAGATCGACACCACTTGGGAAGATGTCTACAGCGCAAATACAGGTAACACTGGTATCGCAATTGATGACGATATGCCTGTATATCAAGGTGAAACCACCCAAAGCCTGCACGATTACCTACTTTGGCAACTCGACCTCACACCATTCACAGAAACAGACCGAAGCATTGCATTCGCGTTGATTGATGCCATCGATGACTATGGCTATCTCACCGTATCTTGTGAAGACATCCTTGAAAACTTCGACAGTGAAGACGTAGAGCTTGATGAAATCGAAGCTGTGCGCAAAAGAATCCAACAGTTTGACCCATTGGGTGTTGGTTCACTAAATCTTCAAGATTGCTTACTGCTACAACTGGCGACTTTCCCACAAGACACACCTTGGCTTGAAGAAGCTAAGTTAGTACTTACTAGCCATATCGACCAACTCGGTAACCGTGATTACAAACTGGTGATCAAAGAAACTAAGTTGAAAGAAGCAGAGCTACGTGAGGTTCTGCAACTCATTCAACAACTGGACCCACGACCAGGCAGCAAGATTACGCCAGACGAAACCGAATATGTGGTTCCAGATGTATCGGTATTTAAAGACCTAGGCAAATGGTTAGTAACCATTAACCCTGACAGTGTGCCAAAGCTGAAAGTCAATCAGCAGTACGCAGACTTAGGTAGTAAAGGTAACAGCGCCGATAACCAATACATTCGCTCGAACTTGCAAGAGGCGAAGTGGTTAATCAAAAGCTTAGAAAGCCGAAATGAGACGCTACTCAAAGTTGCGCGATGCATTGTTGAACATCAGCGCGATTTCTTCGAACATGGCGAAGAAGCGATGAAGCCGATGGTACTCAACGATGTTGCTTTAGCCGTTGATATGCACGAGTCCACGATCTCTCGTGTGACGACTCAAAAGTTCATGCATACGCCTCGTGGCATCTTCGAACTGAAATACTTTTTCTCGAGCCATGTCAGTACTGACAATGGCGGTGAATGTTCATCGACAGCAATTCGAGCACTCATTAAGAAGCTTGTTGCGGCAGAAAATACCGCTAAGCCTCTCAGTGATAGCAAGATAGCTGCTTTACTGGCTGACCAAGGAATTCAGGTAGCTAGACGTACGATAGCGAAATACCGTGAGTCTCTGGGCATTGCCCCATCGAGTCAGCGTAAACGCCTACTATAAGCAAATTGAGTCACTCTTAACTCAATCGCTATTATCGGGCACCAACTGAAAAGGAAAGTCTATGCAAATCAATATTCAAGGCCATCACGTTGATCTTACCGATTCAATGCAAGACTATGTTCACACCAAATTCGACAAGCTTGAACGCTTCTTTGATCATATCAATAGTATTCAGGTTGTTTTAAAAGTTGAGAAAATCAATCAAATTGCAGAAGCGACCCTTCACGTAAACCAAGGTGAGATTCATGCAACAGCAACAGATGAAAGCATGTATGCTGCGATTGATGCGTTGGTTGATAAACTCGTTCGCCAACTCAACAAGCACAAAGAAAAGCTAAGTAGTCACTAACATGCAATTAAGCGAAGTACTTTCATTGGACTGCACCAAAAGTGCAGTCCAATGCACAAGCAAAAAGAGAGCCCTTGAGCTCATCAGTCAAATCGCAGCAGAGAGCTGTGGTCAAGATTCAACAGAGCTATTCGAATGCATGTTGAGCCGCGAGAAGATGGGCAGTACCGGTATTGGTAATGGTATCGCTATTCCCCATGCTCGTATGAATGTCAGTGATAAAGCGATAGCTGTATTACTGCAATGCCAAGATCCGATCGAATTTGATGCGATTGATAACCGTCCTGTCGACCTACTATTTGCTCTACTGGTTCCTAGTGAACAGTGTAAAGAGCATCTAAAAACCCTTTCTTGTATGGCAGAACGACTAAACGACAAGCAGACTCTTAAACAGCTGCGTAATGCTCAGAGCGATCAAGAGCTTTACGACATCATGATTCAAGTGCCAACTTGCGAGCAATAACATGCGATTAATCGTGGTTAGTGGCCAATCAGGGGCCGGTAAAAGTGTTGCGTTACGAGTCCTAGAAGACTTGGGGTATTACTGTGTCGATAATCTGCCGGTAAACCTGCTCAACAACTTTGTCGAATCAGTACGCGAAAGCAACCAAAACGTTGCGGTAAGCATTGATATACGTAACCTACCGAAAGAGCCTCAGTTAGTCACCGACACGCTTGAGCAACTCGAGTCCGCTACCAACATCGACGTTGATGTATTGTTCCTCGATGCCAGTAAGCAGACACTCCTCAAGCGCTACAGCGAAACCCGCAGAATCCACCCTTTATCAATTGGCCAGGAGAAACTCTCTCTGGAACAAGCAATTGATTTAGAAAAGACGCTTCTCAGCCCTCTAGCAGAACAAGCCAGCATTGTGATTGATAGCAGTGACTGCAACCTCTACGAGTTGAGTGAAAAAGTGCGCTTTAAAGTCGAAGGCAAAGAGAAGCAAGAGTTAATCATCGTCTTTCAATCTTTCGGCTTTAAATTTGGTCTACCAAGCGATGCCGACTACGTGTTTGACGTTCGCTTCTTACCAAACCCTCACTGGGAACCTGACTTACGACCAATGACAGGCCTTGATGCTCCGATTCACTCCTTTCTAGAGCAACATCAAGAAGTGATTGAACTCAAACAACAGATTCAAGGCTTTGTTGAGCAGTGGCTGCCAATGTTAGAGAAAAACAATCGCAGTTACCTAACGGTTGCCATTGGTTGTACTGGTGGTAAGCACCGCTCGGTGTATCTAACGCAGAAAATTGGCGAATACTTCGAACAACTTGGTCATCAAGTTCAAATCAGACATGCCTCTCTAGAGAAGCACCAACAGGGCTAACCATGGAATTAACTCGAACTGTACTGATCCAAAACCGTTTGGGTCTTCACGCTAGAGCGGCCGTAAAGTTGGTTGAGCTTGCACAAAGCTTTGATGCCACTATCACAATTCATAGTGAAGAAGATAAAACTGCCACCGCAGACAGCGTGATGGGACTATTGATGCTGGAGTCAGCCCAAGGCCAACACATCACGATTCAAGCTTCGGGTACTGATTCACAACAAGCACTTGATGCCGTTTGCCACCTTATCGAAGATAAATTTGATGAGGGTGAGTAGCCAAGACGCTTAACTCGTAACGCCGCAAACTCAAACGGTGAACCAACCTATATTAAATCTTAGTTCTACCTAAGTTTATGATTTAAATAAGCCCTAGAATTAAGTTACTATTCCAAGCATTGTAAGAATAATGAGATAGGAGGAAAATATGGCAGAGCAATTAGAATTCGACCAAGCTCACCAAACCCTCCAAGAAGTCAGCGAAGCCCTAGAAAACGGCCGATTTGTACACGTACGCCGACAACTTCAGGACATGGAGCCTGAGGATATTGCACACCTTTTAGAAGCCTCCCCTCGCAAAAGTCGTGACGTACTCTGGCAACTCACCGATCCAGAAGACTACGGTGAAATTCTTGATGAACTAAACGAAGACGTTAAAGATGCTCTTGTGTCAAAAATGGCACCAGAGACCTTGGCCGAAGCAACCGAAGGCATGGAAACGGATGACGTCGCGTACGTACTTCGAAGCCTACCTGACGATGTTTCTCGCGAAGTCCTTTCTCAAATGGACTCCGCCGATCGTGCACTAGTTGAAACCGCCCTGTCGTACCCAGAAGACTCTGCCGGTGCGATCATGAATACCGACGTAATCACGATTCGTGGTGATGTCGATGTTGATGTTGTACTGCGTTATTTGCGTATGCGTGGCGAACTGCCTGATGCAACCGATGCTCTGTATGTCATTGACGAAGAAGAGCGTCTGATTGGTAACTTGTCACTGACCACACTGATTACGACTCAGCCTGATATTGCCGTTTCAGAAGTGATGGACGATGCAGATGAAGCCATCTCCGTAGAAACCAGTGCGTCAGATATCGCGAGCCTATTTGAACGTCGTAACTGGGTTTCAGCACCGGTTGTCGATAGCAACCAACATCTCGTTGGTCGTATTACTATCGATGACGTGGTTGATGTTATCCGTGAAGATGCCGAACACTCAATGATGAGTATGGCGGGTATGGACGATGACGAAGATACCTTCGCACCGGTCGTAAAATCTGCTCGTCGTCGTAGCGTATGGCTTGGTGCTAACGTTCTAGCAGCGCTTGCTGCCGCATCTGTTTCCAACATGTTTGAAGCAACGCTCGACCAAATGGCTGCGATTGCGGTTCTGATGACGATTGTACCGTCGATGGGTGGTGTTGCTGGTAACCAAACCGTTGCTCTAGTGATTCGTGGTTTAGCACTTGGTCACATCGGTGACAGTAACAAACGCGAATTACTATTCAAAGAGGCAGCTATCGGCTTCCTCAACGGCGTTCTATGGGCCGTTATCATTGGTGGTATTGTGGTAGCTTGGAAAGGCAACTGGATACTGGGAGGCATCATCTCAGCCGCAATGATGACCAACTTGATAGTGGCTGGTATCGCCGGTGTAACCATTCCTGTAATGCTGAAGAAGATGAATATCGACCCAGCATTAGCCGGTGGTATGGCACTCACCACAGTAACCGATGTTATTGGCCTATCGGTGTTCTTGGGCCTAGCAACCATACTTATCTAAGTTGTTGTCATAAAGCGCTTTAACAGCAAAACACTGCATACAAAAAGGGAGCCATCGGCTCCCTTTTTTAGTTCATCAATCTGGCGTTAACTGAATTACTCGCCTGCCACTTTCATAGACTCAAGCAGGATAGAACCCGTTTGAATTTGCGAGCGCGTTTCAACGTCGTTACCCACAGCAACGATCTGATTGAACATATCTTTTAGGTTACCCGCGATGGTCACTTCCGATACTGGGTATTGGATTTCTCCATTCTCAACCCAGAAACCTGCCGCGCCACGAGAGTAATCACCTGTTACGGTATTCACGCCTTGGCCCATCACTTCAGTTACGAGGAAGCCAGTGCCCAACTCTTTAAGCATCTGCTCAAAGTTTTGGCCTGTCGATTTAACGAACCAGTTATGAATACCACCAGCATGCCCCGTCGGAGTCATATCCATTTTACGTGCTGCGTAACTCGTTAGTAGGTAGGTTGCAAGTACACCATCAGTGATGATTTCACGATCTTGAGTAAGCACACCTTCACTATCAAATGGGCTCGACGCCAAACCGCGTAAGATATGAGGACGCTCAGAGATGTTGAACCAATCCGGCAAGATTTTCTGGCCTAAATGATCCAATAGGAAAGACGCTTTGCGGTATAGGTTACCACCACTGATCGCCATCACGAGGTGACCAATAAGGCCAGTCGCTACATCATTGGCAAACATGATCGGGTATTGACCTGTTGCTAGCTTTTTCGCATCTAAACGGCTAATGGTCTTTTCTGCTGCTTCTTGACCTACTCGTTCAGGCGTCCATAGCTCATCACGGTGACGTGCAACGGTATAGCTGTAGTCACGTTCCATTTCACCATTAGCACCCTGACCAATCACACAACAGCTCGTGCTATGGCGGCTTGATGCATAACTTGCTAGCAGACCATGGCTATTACCATAGACCTTAACACCATAGTGGCTGTCGTAGCTTGCGCCATCGCTTTGTTTGATCTTATCGCTGTAAGATAGCGCTTGTTTCTCAGCTGCAATCGCAATCTCAGCCGCGTAGTCTGGGTTTGGTTCATCAGGGTGGAAAAGGTCCAAATCTGGAATCTCTTTCACCATGTATTCTTTTGCTGCAGGACCTGCGAACGGGTCTTCTGAAGTGTACTGAGCGATATCAAGTGCCGCTGCGACTGTTTGAGCAATCGCTTTTTCACTCAGATCAGATGTAGATGCACTGCCTTTTTTCTGGCCGCGATAAACAGTAATGCCTAGCGCACCATCACTATTAAATTCAACGTTTTCCACTTCACACATGCGTGTTGAAACACTCAAACCCGTTGACTTAGTAATAGCGACCTCAGCGGCGTCGGCACTCACAGAGGCCATGTCCAACGCTTTTGCAACTGCGGCTTCTAGATCAACTCTTTGCTGGGCGACTTGCTGTTTTACATCCATATCTATTCTAATTTTGTAGGTCAATATTACGTAGGATAACAAGAATTTCGCTTTCTCCCCAAGATTCTTGCTAAAATAGGCAATATATTCGTTTGAGATAGTGACATAGGCAGAAAAGATGGCTCGCAAAAACCAAAAAGCTCCATGGGAACCAGAAGAAGAAATCATCTGGGTAAGTAAAACCGAAATGAAAACGGACATGGAAGCCCTACAGAAACTAGGGGAAGAACTTGTTACCCTAAAGCCATCAGTATTAGAGAAATTCCCTCTGTCTGAAGATTTGGCACTCGCGATCAAAGACGCACAACGCTTTAAGAACGAAGCAAAACGTCGCCAGCTTCAATACATTGGTAAGATCATGCGTAACATCGACCCAGAGCCGATTCAAGCTGCTTTGGACAAGGTACGTAACAAGCACTCACAAGCAACAGCTGAACTACACAAGCTTGAGCAACTGCGTGACCGTATCGTTGAAGAAGGTGATGCTGCTATTTCAGAAGTCATGGATATGTACCCTGAAGCAGACCGTCAACGTCTTCGTCAACTTGCTCGCCAAGCTAACAAAGAGAAGAAAGCAAACAAGCCAGCAAAGGCTTTCCGTGAGATCTTCCAAATCCTGAAAGAGCTAAAACAAGAAGACTAATCCGTCATCGCTTTATCAGTTACCAAAAAAAGACCTAGCACGCGCTAGGTCTTTTTTTGATTCTGCTGGTAATTAAGTACTACTCGCCAGCTCTTACAAATGAGCTCAACTCTGACTGCGGGTGGTCAACCGCCAGCATTTCTATCGAGTCCTCGACTAACACCTTACCCAACGCGACGAACACAAACTTATTCGCAATACTACGTGCATCACCTAAATGGTGCGTCACCATCAAAACAGTAATATTGCGCTCTGCTGCTAACCGCTTCACTAAGCAAAGCATCTCTTCTCGCAGTAACGGATCCAGCGCCGAAAAAGGCTCATCAAGTAACCAAATATCGTGAGGTTGAACGAAACAACGTGCTAATGCGACACGCTGACGCTGACCACCAGATAACTGTTCAGGTAACCTATCCAAATACTCAGCGACGCCAACTTGGGCAGCCGCTTGCTCTACCGCTTGCTTTTGGGTTGCAGTAAGCTTTAAGCCTGGGTGTAACCCTAAGCCAATGTTTTCACGCACCGTGAGATGAGCAAACAGGTTATGCTCTTGAAACAGCATTGCCAATGGGCGCTGATGTGCTTCTTTACCAATCAGCGATTGCCCAGCTACCGAGATCTCTCCGGATGTCGGCTCAATAAAGCCCGCAACTAAAGCAAGCAGGGTTGATTTACCCGCGCCACTCGGCCCCATCAGGGCAACAATATCGCCCTGCTCTGCTTGGAAATCAAAACTAAACAACTCTTGGTGATAGTGGTAATCCACATCTTTCATCACTAACATCATCGGTCCCTTAACTCTTTAGCTTTGAGCTTCGAGTAAATAAAAATTCAATCAGGCTAAAGCTGCCAACACTCAGCAACAGCAGACTCACTGACACCACTGCCGCAGCTTCCATTTGATAGCTACCTAACAATTGGAATAGATATAAAGGCAAGGTTCTGAAATCTTGGCTACCAAACAAGGCAATCGCGCTGAGATCGCCCATCGCCAACATAATGCTAATAGAGAAAGCCTGCGCCATCGGTTGACGCAATGCACGCCACTCCACTAACCTAAATCGAGTAAAGCCAGTCATACCCAAACTGGCACACACATATTGATATTGCTGAGACAGATGCAACATAGGTTGGGCAAGTGTCTTAATCACATAAGGCAGCGCCATTAGACTATTTACGGCAATAACAATAAAGAACGCCAAGCTGAACACATCGGTAAATGAACGTAGCAGTAAGAAGATACCTGTGCTGATCACTAACCCCGGCGTCACCAAGATAATAGTGCCGATCAGCTCGATTTTATCGGCTCTGATCGTCTTGTTTTGCAAGCGCCATGCACGACTGGTAAGCAATATCGCGATACCTATGCCGACTGCAATAACACTCGCCAATAAAGCGACTTTCACCGAAGTCATCAACGCCGCCCAAAACGGCTCACTGCTCAGTACAGCCAATGACTGAGCGTTAATACCACTAACAAGCACCATCAACAGTGGCGGTAATACGAGTATTGAGACCATGATGATCCAAAAGCTATCCCAAGCTTTTGACCACCAGCTGTCCTTAACCAAATACTTTTCTTCCGACAGCTGACTCGCGGTCACTGAGATAGGCTTAGACAGGCGCTGAATACTCACCGCTAACACGCCACATAACAGCATTTGCCATATCGCCAGCAAAGCCCCCGCTTGCAGATCAAAGTCGAACTTAATCGCCTGATAAATTGCGAGCTCGATAGTGGTTGATTTAGGGCCACCGCCTAGCGCCATCACGGTAGCAAAACTGGTAAAGCACAGCATGAAGACTAAGCCACATACATGAGGTAACTGTTGCCTTAAGCGAGGCCATTCTACCCACCTGAATTTGTTCCAATGACTCATGCCTAAATGTGCGCATAACTTGTGCTGCTCAGCAGGCACGGTATCTAACGCTTGCAGAAGTAAGCGACAGGAATAAGGCAGATTGAAGAAGACGTGTGCCAACAAAATACCATTCAGGCCATAAATCGAAAATGGTAACTCAATGTCGAAGTTCGCCACGAACTTAGCTAACCAACCACTGTTGCCGTAAATAGCCAGTAAGCCAAAGACGCCGACTAACACAGGCAGAACCAAGGTCGACGCAAAGAGCCTTAACAGTAGCGCTCGTCCAAAGAACTGTCTGCGGCACAAAGCGTGTGCAATAGGTATAGCAAAGCCAACACTCAGCACCGTTGAGAGTGTCGCTTGATAAAAACTGAACTTCGTTACATGCCAATAGTAGGGATCGGACCATACTTGGCTGATATCAAGAGAAGGGGCATTGCTAAGCAATGCCCCTACTGCTGAAACCACGAAGGCGGTAATGAGTATCGCGACCCAAATACCGACCTTAGGCGTTTTCTTTATCATAAATTGATTGTTACCGTAAAAAGTCCATTCCAAACATAAAGAATGGCTTTAAATACAGGTCGTTCATTCTTTTAAAAGTAAATTAAAAAGTAAGTGCACTCTGCCATTCACGAATCCAAGGCTTACGCTTCTCGGCGATCTCTTCAGAGCTAAAGCTTAACGCTTGCTGAGGTACCGTCAGTTGTTCGAAACCTTTAGGTAGCTCAACATCTGTCACAGGGTACATCCAGTTACCTGTTGGCATCGCCGATTGGAATTCATCACTTAGGATAAACGCCATAAACTCATCAGCAAGCTTTTCATTCTTACTGCCTTTGACCTTTGCAGCTACTTCCACTTGAGTGTAATGCCCCTCTTCAAAGTTCGCAGCTGCGTACTTAGAATCGTTCTCTGCAATGATGTGGTAAGCCGGAGAAGTGGTATAAGACAATACTAGATCAGATTCACCCTCTAGGAACATAGAGTAAGCTTCAGACCAGCCTTTAGTTACCGTCACCGTTTTCTGAGCTAGCTTCTTCCACGCCGCTGTCGCTTCATCACCGTACACCGATTTCATCCAAAGCATCATGCCTTGGCCAGGTGTTGATGTACGTGGATCTTGGTAGATAACCTTCAGGTCTTCACGTTGCTCAACCAACTCTTTCAGACTTTTCGGTGGGTTTGCTAGCTTCTCTGTGTTGTAGACAAAAGCGAAGTAACCAAAGTCATAAGGTACAAAGGTATTATCGTCCCAGCCATTTGGCAGTGTTACCGATGATGTATCAACATTGTGCTCAGCCAGTAAGCCTGTTGCTTTCGCTTCAGCCATCAGGTTGTTGTCTAAGCCCAGAACAATGTCAGCTTTGCTGTTGCCACCCTCAAGACGTAAACGGTTAAGAATAGATACGCCATCTTCGAGCGCGACAAAATTCACATCACAGCCACACTTTTCTTCAAATGCTTTCTCTACGGCAGGACGAGGGCCCCAATCCGCAGCAAAAGAGTCATAGGTGTATACGGTTAACGTATCGTCTGCAGCAAAGGCAGAAAAAGAGATAGCTGTAGTAACAGCAAGGGTAGTTAATGTGAATTTCACTGGACGCTCTCCATGGTCTGAGCGGCACAGGTTTGAGGGAGGAGAACGATAGAGGTTGTTCCTAACTCAATTCCTACGCCAGCATTATCTGGTTCAGGTTTACGGGTCCCAAGCACCTGCTTGATCTCAGCTCGCATTCATAATTTGAATGGTTTGCTCCCCGATGAGTGTCCGGAATTGTAATTCGATTTTTAACAATAAGCTATCAAGTTTGGATCAATTACGTTGATCGTAGCCCCATCTAGGCACTAAACCTTGGTCAATACCTAGATGGTCCAGAATGCGCGCCACCATAAAATCGACCAAGTCTTCTATTGACTTAGGTTGGTGATAAAAACCTGGAGCGGCTGGCATGATGGTTACCCCCATCGTCGATAGCTTGTGCATGTTCTCTAGATGTAGCGTTGAGAATGGCGTTTCACGAACCACCAATAACAGCTGACCTCGCTCTTTCATCACCACATCTGCTGCGCGCTCAATCAGGTTGTCCGATAACCCATGAGCAATGGATGCCAAACTGCCCGCAGAACATGGGCAAACCACCATCTGCTTCGGCGCTGCAGATCCTGATGCAACTGGAGAGAACCAGTCATCTTTACCGCACACCACTAGCTTTTCTGGATCGCAGCCCAAGTGCTTAACCAAGGCTTGCTTTGCCGCATCCGGCCCAGCAGGTAACTTGAGCTCATGCTCTGTAGCCAACACCACTCGTGCTGCCGACGAAATTAGCAGGCAGACTTGATAGTCTGCTGCCAACAAGCATTCAAGCAAGCGCAATCCGTAAGGCGCACCAGATGCGCCAGTGAAGGCAAGAGTTATCGCTTTATCGTGTTTTGTCATGTTCTCAGTTACTTCAAATTATAAGGTCGTGGATTGGATTAACCTTTAAGGGCTAACGCATCCAACAATTTCTGGTGAATACCACCAAAGCCACCATTACTCATTACCAGAATTTGGTCGCCCGCTTGCGCCTCTGAGACAATTTTAGCAACAAATACATCCATATCATCACTAACATGTGCAGGCTGATGACAAGCATCTGCGACATCCTGTACCGACCAATCAATGTTGTCCGGTTGGAATAAGTAGGTGGAATCCGCTTGTTTGAGCGAATCAGCCAAGGTTTCTTTATGCACACCACGCTTCATGGTGGCGGAACGAGGCTCTAAAACGGCAATGATTTTTTTCGAGTCGACCTTATTACGTAAACCACCGAGCGTAAGTTCAATCGCCGTTGGGTGATGGGCAAAATCATCATAAACAGACACACCAGCAACCTCGCCTTTAAACTCTAGACGACGTTTAGTATTGATGAATTTCGCTAACGATTCGCACGCTAAATCTGGCGTCACACCCACATGCCTTGCCGCAGCAATCGCCATAAGAGCATTGTTGACGTTGTGATCACCAACCAGGTCCCAATCTACCGTACCAACACACTCACCTTGGAAGTAAACTTCAAATTGAGAGCCATCTTTAACTCGCTTTTTGGCATCCCAATCGCCAGCTTCGCCACTCGATTCTGTCTCACTCCAGCAGCCACGTGATAGAACATCTTGAATAGCGGTATCTTGCTTAGGTGAGAAAATACGACCATTGCCTGGCACAGTTCGCACTAAATAGTGGAATTGACGTTTGATCGCTTCAAGATCGTCAAAAATGTCGGCATGATCGAACTCAAGGTTATTCATTACCAAGGTTCTTGGGTGGTAATGAACGAACTTAGAGCGTTTGTCGAAAAAAGCACTGTCGTATTCGTCAGCTTCTACGACGAAGAACATGCTTTCACCCAAGCGAGCAGATATACCAAAGTTACCCAATACCCCACCAACTAAAAAGCCGGGAGCATAACCGCAATCTTCCAAGATCCAAGCTAGCATGCTGGATGTCGTGGTTTTACCGTGAGTACCGGACACCGCAAGAACCCAGCGGTCGTGCAGCAAGAACTCTTGCAGCCATTGTGGGCCAGATGTGTATCTAAGGTTGTTATCCAAGACATACTCAACACATGGGTTACCGCGGCTCATCGCATTTCCGATAACCACCAGGTCAGGCCTAGGCTCTAGTTGGCTTGGGTCGAACCCTTCAATAATTTCAATCCCTTGCGACTCCAACAAAGTACTCATTGGAGGATAAACATTCGCGTCACTACCGGTAACCTTGTGACCTAATTGACGAGCCAATACCGCAGCACCGCCCATGAAGGTGCCACAAATTCCTAAGATATGAATATGCATAAATTGCTTCCAAACGCTTGGCTAATATAAACAGTGCCTAATTAAAACGGCTTGTACTCATTATCATTAAATGAAGATTAAAAGCGAGCGGCAATGCAAAACAAATTGAGTCGACATAGTAAGTGAGATCTGTGTCGCTTAGTTCATTACCATTAAAAAGATCTAAGCCTTAGAATTTAGGTAAGCGTCTAGATGAATAAAGCCCACTTAAGAGGCAAATTCTATGGTGCTCAAATCCCCCCTAATATTCAGAGAAGTTTAAGGAAATAACATGTCTGAGATGCGCACCCTTGGTGAGTTCATTGTTGAGAAACAGAGTGACTTCCCCCATGCAAGTGGTGATCTATCATCCCTTTTGTCATCAATTCGTCTTGCTGCAAAAATTGTTAACCGTGAAATCAACAAAGCAGGTCTTGTCGACATTACTGGCGCTGTTGGTACAGACAACGTTCAAGGTGAAGAGCAGCAGAAGCTAGACCTTTATGCGAACGACAAATTTAAAGCGGCTCTAGAAGCTCGTGACCAAGTTTGTGGTGTAGCAAGTGAAGAAGAAGACGAAGCCGTTGCCTTCAATAAAGAGCTCAACAAAAACGCAAAATACGTCGTACTGATGGATCCACTAGATGGCTCTTCAAATATCGATGTAAACGTATCGGTTGGTACGATTTTCTCTATCTACCGCCGTGTGTCTCCAATCGGAACACCACCGACTCAAGAAGACTTCCTACAACCAGGTCACAAACAGGTAGCTGCCGGTTACGTGATTTACGGTTCTTCAACCATGCTGGTTTACACAACGGGTGCTGGCGTAAATGGTTTCACCTACGACCCATCTCTGGGTACTTTCTGTCTATCTCATGAAAACATGATGATTCCAAACGAAGGTAAGATCTACTCGATCAACGAAGGTAACTACATTCGCTTCCCAACAGGTGTGAAGAAGTACATCAAGTACTGTCAAGAGAGCGAGCCAAGTGATAACCGCCCTTACACGTCACGCTACATTGGTTCTCTTGTATCAGATTTCCACCGCAATCTACTAAAAGGCGGCATCTACTTATACCCAAGTACAGAGAGCCACCCTCAAGGTAAACTGCGTTTGCTTTATGAGTGCAACCCTATTGCCTTCATCATGGAGCAAGCAGGCGGCATCGCTTCTGATGGTGTACAACGTATCATGGACATCAAACCAACTGAGCTACACCAACGTGTACCTTTCTTTGTTGGTTCTAAGAATATGGTTCGTAAAGTCGAAGAGTTTCTTGAGCAGAATCCAGACTAACCCTCTCGTTTCTTTCTCAGCTTAACTTCATTAAAAAAGCCAGCATCGAAATGCTGGCTTTTTTTAGGTTCATCGCGGCTTTCCGGGGAAAGCCGCTTTTATCTTCAAGAAGAAGTAGTCTGTATCTCGATACCCATACCCCATTCGCTTGATTAACTTTATTTTGTTGTTTATCCCTTCCAATGTGCAGGTGTTGAGCGGATAACTTGCCGATCCAATAATACCGTGAAGATAAGGCCTCAGTTTTCGTGCGAACTCTTTCAATGGCTTAATTCCACTTTCTTGCACTTGTGCCCACCATACC
>NZ_JAKEUW010000048.1:0-42715 GCF_022398115.1 Vibrio sp. Isolate22
TTCGCTAACTCAATGGAAAACTGACTCTGGCTACCACGACCGTTCAATCTCTGAGACGGCAATGTCCCGATATAAAGGACTGACTAGCGGCACATTGAGCTTGAGATGTTATAACGCTCAAGTTGGTGAGGCGTTAGCAAACGTCAAAGCAATGAACAAAGTTCTAGGACTAGGTATGCCTATTAGAAACTAACAGGTAAGTTCCGTAGGATAGATACGTCCTTTAGCTGATTTGATCAACAACGCCCCTTATGAATAATAATAAATTACAAGAGTATGATTTGGTTATTGAACTTGATGACCGTACATTGATTAACCCGTCATTGAATAAAGTTGTGACATTGTCGCCATCTGAGTGTTTGCTTTTAAAGCATTTAATGGACAACTGCTCACAGACTTTAGGTCGTGAATTCCTTTTAACGCATTGTTGGCCGGGGCGCATTGTTACCAATAGCTCTCTGAATGTCGCAGTCAAAAATGTTCGCAGTGCTCTCAAAGAAGTAGGGTCCGACTGCAAAGTGATTACGGTACAAAAGGAAGGCTACTGTTTTGTTGCTCCTGAGAGCAGTGTCGAAACAGATAGCGATACCGCTCTCGAGCGCAATATTGTGTCTGAAAACCTTGCCGTACAAGACAAAGGCATACCGCAATCTGCCAGTTTGGGTGAACAGGAGAGTTCTACTTGCTCGGAATCCACTGTGCTGGTGTCAGAATCAGCTTCTAATTCAAACGAAGTAGCTGACGCTCAAGGGCTATCAGAGAATATTCAGGCACAAGGCAAACAAGCATCTTCTAAGTTTATCCCGCTTATTAGTGGGCTCGCGGTATGTCTCTTTATCGTCATTATCCTGTCTTATCTTGGGTTGTTTATGGAAAGAGCTTCCATCAAGGGTGTCGATGTATACCACGATAGTGTCGAGTTGGAACAAGAGCTGGTGGAAGACTTAACTTCACTTGTGAAGCCGGGCGTAGAGGCGATCTATCTTCACCGCATGGGTATCGAGTGTGGTGGTATGCAAGTGGTGGTGCTAGACGAAAGTGGTTGGCACGACATTAGTGCAGATTTCAAGTCTGGGCGCTGTTCACAAGGCCAGAAAGAGGATGAAAAGGTAGAAGGAACTGCAGATGAAGCGTAACTTTTGGCTGCCGATTGTTGTAACCGTATTTGTAATCTTAGCGTTTGGCTTAGTCTCAGGGGTAGCGACCAAAGGTTCGTACCAGTTTGAAAGTCGGTACGAGAATTATGGTTGGGAGGTCTTGACCCTTGAGCTGAAGA
Source organism: Vibrio sp. Isolate22 (assembly GCF_022398115.1). Taxonomy (NCBI): domain Bacteria; kingdom Pseudomonadati; phylum Pseudomonadota; class Gammaproteobacteria; order Vibrionales; family Vibrionaceae; genus Vibrio; species Vibrio sp. Isolate22. The sequence goes on from NZ_JAKEUW010000048.1 coordinate 1,277, forward strand.
ATGGACGCTCAAAAATGCGCTATGTCGGCTACGACCGAAATGGACGAGTCGTGCAAACCAAGCAGTTGTTTGGTGTGTTCCTACGTTGGGGGAATCACTATTACTTCTATCAGCTAGAACAGCACCAAGCCCACGGAAATCAAACCTTCAACGTTAAAAATCTGTTTATCAAGCATCATGACAACAAGCGTAGTGTTTTGATATCCGATCAACGAGGCGCGTACATTACGAAAGACGGTACGATTCTAGAGCTCAACGGCATTCTCTATGGTAAGGCTATGCGATGATTGATGATGCAGCACACTGAGGCGATTAGTTAGGTCTGGTTTGTTGGAATGGGGCGCTACGACAATATTAAGCAGCGTTAGGTTTTAGCCCCAAACGCTGCTCAATTGTTTTGGTGTTTAGTCTTCGCCAAGTACGTCAAGTTTGCTCTTGATGAAGTCTTTGTGGTCAACGTAGAGCAGTTCAGCGGTTTTTCTGATCACTGAATCTTCAAGTGGATCAATCTCTCCGTCGGCATGGGCCACTTCCCACATCGCCTTAATCAGGTCGATTCGCACTGGCTGTGACAGCTCGCGCAGTTGTGAAGTGAAATCATACAAAGAAACAGATTGTTCAACTTGCGGCTCAGCTTGTTGTAACAAGGCTTTCGACTCTTCTTCTGTAATGCCCAACAGGCGTTGCAGTAGGTTCAACTTCGCTTCTTGCTCTGATTCGTTGATCTCATGGTCTGCGCCTGCGACTTCGCATAACAAACTGGCGATAGCTAAGTTTGGTGAGGCGGTAGGCGTTTTGCCTAAATCAGAGCCTTCGACCAACTGTTTAAATAACGATGTAAGTGAATTAAACATATGAGCGTTCCAGTAATGGTGAATATTATAACTATTGGGCCTACAGAGTGTGATCGCAAGCCCCTTTACTTAAAACTGACATTACGTATAAGCCAGCAATAAGGAACATTTTAGGGCGTGTTGAACTTTCGCGATTAAATTTTGTTCGGATAGGGACGCCTAGTCAAAAGCGTTTTAATCGCGGCGAGGGGGAAGTAGCTTAGTTATTCTAAGCCAATTTCCCTCAACAAAGAGTAAAGCGCTTTTGCGGGGGCGCCCAGCTCGAACCCTTCGGGCAGCGTTTGCTGGTCATTTCTACTACGTTATCGGCTTCTCATGTAGGCTAGCTACACATCGACGCCTCTGCCTTGTATAAATCCCCAGCAACTCGCTGCAAAAATCAGCTCGAAAGATTAACACGCCCTAGGTTGGCTCTGGAAAGCGCGTCACTTTGCCATCGCCGCTGAGAGTGGTAATCGATTGTGGCTTACCATCGCTATCCAGCCTTAACTCACCAATCGCGCTGCGGTTTGAAAGGCGGTAGAAGGTTTGGTTGTCTGGGCTACGCTTTTCTATTTTTAAACGCTTACGCTTAGTGAAATAGTTAAGTACCGAACGTGGGCTATACAACAAGCGGTCACATACGTCGCAGAATTTTAGTAGTGGTGCAGGGAACTGGTTTTTAATACCGCTACAAGTAATTTGGTAGATGTTTGGACTGTTTCGGCGATACCTAAGCTTAATATCGTAAGCAAAGGAGTAGTGCACATCACCAGAAAGCACCACGAAGTTAGTTGGTGTTTTGGTATGGGTAAAGATACTGATCAGCGTGTTTGCACTGCCTGGGTGCGCCATCCAGTTCTCGGCGTCAATCACTAGTGGTTTACCTAGTGTGGTCATCATCTTCTGAAGTGTTTCGATGAATTTAACCCCGAACATTGGCGCGGCAGACACGATTACTACTTTCTCTTGGTTAATCAACTGGTGTTGAAACTCGGTGAGTGCTTCCCAGTCCATCAAACCCGAAGGCTTATTCATACGAGATTCAGAGCGCCAGCGGCGGGTGCGAGTATCTAACACAATCACCTTCGGCGAGGTGTTGATGGTGTAGTGCCACTCTTCAAAGCGATCGAGCATTTCAAGATACTGTTTGTGTCTTGTAGGTTCGAGTTGTCCAATAGGCGCGTCAATGGCTTGTTCACTCTGATTGGTATTCACCAACTTTGAGAACAGTTGTTTTGTTTGCTCCATGAAATCGCGGTTGAAGTTCTCGGGTGCGTTACCCCAACCTTGGCACATCCAATAAGCCGCAAGACCGTTACCAATGACTTGTGTAGCAAACTGGTTTTGATCTACCGCATGCTCCCAACCAACGGTGAGGTTCCAGTCGTCAGTGACATCGTGATCATCGAAGATCATGTACGTTGGAATATGAGCAAATAGACGCTGTACTTGCGGCAGACCGGCGATGAAATCATCGATGATGACACTTTCATCACGCCATTGTTGCTGCTCGGCTGGCGTGAGCTGGCGACCTGCCTGCATGAAGTTATTCTCGATCAACCGTTCGCGGTTAATGCATTGCCACAAGGTCGGTGACCAAACCAGCAGATACATGGCAATAAATTCAGACAAGGTCACCAAGTGGTTTTCACAGTCGGTAGAGCTGAAGATTGGTATTCCGCGCTTAGGGAATAACTTATCGAGCAATGAATGTGATGTATTGTGGTGTGGCAGCAAGTGATCGCGTTGATAGAGGTGATATTCGCTATTGAACAGGGCTTCACTGCTATCGATTTTTCCGTCTAATGAATCGGTCGGTAGGTCTTCACTTATTAATCCAAGCAGTTGAATCACTTGCTGAATTGCATCGAGTGTTGGGCCTGCGACGTGATCAGCGTAGATCTGGTCGCCGCTCATCATCAGCATATCTGGACGCTCTAATATGGCTTGCTGCTCAACTTTATTATCGGCTGCGACTAGGCTGTCTTTGCTTGGGTGATGAGGGTTGCGACAGGAACCATGCAAGATGTAGTCGGCGCTGGTTGAGATCTTAAAGGCTATTCTTGGCGTACCAGTGGTGTTTTGTTGCTCTTGGTACACTAAATGCGGAGCCAACTTGGTCAACGCGCCTTGATCAGTCTCTATCTGATATTCCAAAGGGGTGTTAGTTGGAAACTCACCTTTTAATTGAATCAAGCTTACCCAAGCATGTGTGCCGACCTGAATCGATTCGTGTTCGCTAAGTGGTGAGGTATAGAAAGGGGCTTCTTGGCCTTGGGTGTATAGCTCTGCATTACCATTGAGTGGTGTACTTGTGACAACCCAAAGCACAACCTCAGTTTTGGTCGTCTTTCTTAAAATAGGGCCAGCGAGTAAGAAGGGAAGAGAAGATGTCATCGGGCGTTTCAAGTCGATTCCTAAATCTTTGGTGGTTAGTCGTTAAGCGCTTCGGCGTTACATTGTGGATCGGCCATTTCATGCTCATTGAGTTCAACGTCTGGCTCTGTAGACTCCAGGATTTCGATTACTTCTGAGCTGGAAAGTTCATGTCCCATCAGAAATATTGCTAATAGGGCGTCGGCTTTCGTTTTGGTATCAGAAGGCTCATCCAACACTTGCTCGAGTTTTTCTCGAATCATTGCGATCTCGTGTTCAACAAAGCCACGGCCTTCGCTGTCCCCTTGGTTTTCTTCAGGGGCGTTATCGAATTCAAGAAAGAGCATCTCACCGTCTAATTTTGTGTTGTTCAGTCGCTCTGGCAACCATTCCTCACCCATAACGATATCTGGGTCGGAATCATTGGGTAAGTGGTCTATAATGTTTTGTAATTCTGAGACTTTCACAATACTTTCATTTAACCGAGAATATTCTTCATTGTAACGGTCTATTCCGATCAAACCTAAAAATTGTTGGCTAGAATAGTCAATAAATGTCTAACCAGTACCACAAAACTTATTACAAAGAGTAATTAAACAAGAATGAAGCGCAAAATTTCACCGAAGCTCATCTCGTATGGGACGATTCTATTAAGTAACGCTTTTCTAGCGAACAGCGTGGCGTGGGCTGCTGAAGAGCAAGAGTGGGGCATCGCGGCAATGTTCCGTACTGCCAGTATCCCGTATGACACGTCTGGTGGTGATAAGACAGTAAGTTCGTTTGTTCCGATGTTGTTCTTTAAAAACGACTACGTGTTCATTGATGGCACCGAAATGGGCGCTTACCTATATCAAACCGAAGATGAAAAATGGTCTTTCAACGCTATATCTAGAATGCGCTTTATTGATATCCCGGCTTCTGAACAGAATGCTATTGAAGGTGATACCGCTGACTTTGGTGGACAACTGACGTACCAGTTAGATGAGCAGTGGGCGGTTGAAACGGAAATAATGAGTGATAGTGAATTTAACCTTCACAGTAACTTACGTGCGAAAGCCAAGTACGAGACTGGTGACTGGGAGTTCTACCCAAGTGCGACATTGCGTTATAAAAGCTCTGACTTTAACAGTGAATACTACTCGGCTACGGGTCAGTCGATCGGCGCAGGCGTAGATTTAAACCTTGGCGTGGAAGCGCGTTACCATGTTATCTCCAACCTTTACCTACTGGGTTCAACCAGTGTGACTCGATTGGATGACAACGCTTACGACTCTTCTATTATCGAAGATCGTTACCAAGGCGAACTTTACCTTGGTTTTGGTTTCTTCAACGACAAAACAAAAGCGCCTAAGCCTAAGTTAAGCAATGCGCCGTACTTACGAGTCGCGCACGGTTGGGCAACACCGTCGAATATCGGCGAAATCATGAAATTCAACACCGAGAAAGACGAGTACAATAACCAACTTACATCATTCTTTTATGGCCACCCTTTAACTGATGAGATCTTTGGTTTGCCGTTGGATATCTACTTAACGCCAGGTATCGCTCACCATTGGAGTTCAGAGGTTCAATCCAGTAGTACGGAATACATCATTGCGATTAAAGCGTACTACACCTTTAACTGGCCAACGCAGTGGCGATTTGGCGTTGCAGAGGGTATGTCTTACATAGATTCGATTACTTACATCGAAGGTACTGAAATGGACCGTAAGGGCTACACGGCAAGTCACTTGTTAAACTACTTGGACTTCTCTTTTGATGTGAACGTCGGTGATCTTATCGGTAAGAATGACCTCAACAATTTATGGTTTGGTTACTCATTGCATCACCGCTCGGCGATCTTTGAAAATGCGTCACAGTTCGGACGTATCAAAGGTGGCAGTAACTACAACACGGTTTACTTCCAATACGAGTTCTAAACCATTGTCCCTTCAATATAAAAATGCCGCTCTTAATGAGCGGCATTTTTATCATTAAAGAAAACAGAGATAACCATCACCAGCCACTGCTAATCAATTATTCGAAAGTCACTTTAATTGAAACTTAATATATGAGTTTATTCTGATTATCTAATATTTTCTGTCTGCTTTTCGGATTTTACTACTATTTGATTATTTAAGTTTCCTTCATTGTTTGTTAACTTTTCATATAATTTACAACGACTTATATTGTGTTGCAGTCCGTTCGTTTTTGTTATGGGTCTGTTGGCTATCCGGCTCTGATGACCTCGAAGTTCTTCACTTGAAGTGAAATATTTGACCTCGATAACGACGCAGTGGCAGCCGGCATGCTTCACACCTACACAACACCGATGTTAATCAAGCAAATTAGAGGGGGTTATTTGGAACCTCAAAAACTGATTAGCCACCTGTTCAATTTGGCAAAGTAAGAAGAAGCTCATTCGACATTTATCCATGCTTTAGCCCGCAAGTCTTTGAAAGACATCATTTTTAACGATTGTTCATAAACAGCGAATTGTTGAGGTTAGCTTGATCAGTAAACCATTTAAAATACTCGTGATAGGTTTAATCGTGAACCTATCGATCGGTATCCTATATGTATGGGGCGTTTTCAGTGAACCTTTGGCTGAGGCGCTAGGTGTTGATCCTAAGAGCGTAGATGGGCCTTACCAAACTTCCGTATTCGCATTTTCGGTGAGTCTGTTTTTGGCCGGGGTATGGCAAGACAAAATAGGGCCAAGGAAGGTCACAATACTTGGTGTGTTTCTTGTCGGGGCAGGGCTTTTAGCATCCGGTTATGCCTCAACATTAACGGAATTGCAGGTTACCTTTGGATGTATGGTCGGTGCAGGGATGGGTTTTGCCTATGCTTGTATTGGCCCATGCACGATGAAGTGGTGGCCAGAGAACAGAAAGGGGTTGGTTAGTGGTTTAACCGCTGGTGGGTATGCGATGGCGGCACTGTATTTGGCTCCGTTATCGACCGTTCTCATTGAACACTATGGCATCTTAGATACGTTCAAGATTCTTGGTGTCGGTCTACTCTTCATGATCCCGATGGCGTCATTGCTGGTGAATCCCCCCAAAGGATATGTTTCAGAGATTCCGGGAGGAAAGGCTGCAGAATATGGCTCAGATATAAACATCCAGTGGCTAGATATGCTGAAAACACCTCAATTTTACCAGATCTGGTTCATGTTCATGGTGTCATCAGCAGCAGGTATCATGCTTATCGGCTCTATTGGCAACGTTAGTAAATCGATAGGATTAACCGCTGAAGAAATTGCGTTAGGTATCATTTTATTAGCGATTTTTAATACCGCAGGGCGAGTCATTGGCGGCGTTGTATTCGACAGGATAGGGCGTGTTCATACACTGGGCTTAATATTTATGTTGCAAGCGGTCAATATGGTCTTTTTTACAACCATTGAAACGACTATTCCTCTCATGATCGGTATCTCCGCAGGTGCTATGTCTTATGGCGCGTTATTTGGGGTTTTTCCTACAATAACGGCTGTAGATTATGGTTTGAAGACGTACGGAACCAACTTTGGAATACTCTATTCAGCATGGGGTGTGTCGGGTTTCTTCGGAGGAATACTCGCCTCGGTAGCGGGGACGGCTGAAAACACCTATTTGGCTTACGCTGCGCTATTGGTTTCAATCACCGTAATGAATTACTTAATGAAACCCGTTGATAAGTCTGTGCTATTAAAAGACGAAGTTAATCTGGAATACTAAACGAGTGACCAGCGAGGCTCTTATTGGATTCAGAATTTCTACCGATAACGTCTTTCCACCTAATGTTGGCTCGGGCAATCTAAGCCAACATTTTTATACTCCATTCACGTGGTTAGAGTACTGTTACTGATGCAAATTGCTCGTAATGTATCAACCATGTTCGTTCCCTTTCTTCTTAGTTGCCGCCTCTTCATCTCCGAGTAATACGCTACTCGTTCTTTTTATGAGACTGGCTAGAACATGCTAGTCCTCTCACATGTTTTAGCTTAAATGCTTAAAGGTTTAAGCAGTATGTTTCGATCTGACAACCCCATAATCACAAAAGGTAAATGACCACATTGCTGACAATGTTAGTCAGATGGGAATATCCGTTGTGAAACGTTTATACACAAAGGTTGATACGAGAAATGATAAAAAAAAGCCTTTTAGCCACCTGTACCCTAATGGCTAGCATGTCAACGTTCGCTGATGTCACCATCACCGAACTTACCGTTAACCCGCAACTCTACCCGGTAGGGTTTGAAGAACATTTGCAGAGAAACTTGGACTTCTTTGTTGATGGCGTAGGTGTAGATCAAAAAGCCAAAGTTCCATACGACACGATTTTTGTCGATAAAGATGGCCAGATTGAACACGCGTATTACGTCAATACGACAGAGATTGGTCTTTACCTAAATGTACTCGTTGAAGCACACAAAAATGGTAATGCCGATGCGTTAGTGCGTATTAATGAAACCTTGGACGCACTAGCCGGTGCTCCGACTTGGAAAGGGCTATTTTATTGGCCTTATGACATTGAGGGTGATCAGTTAAAGCCGAATAAAGACGGAATTGTCCCTGCCGTAGATAACGCTAACCTTGCCTTTGCTCTTGCTGGTGTAGCGGGTGCCTACCTTGATTCAAAGCAAGCAGATGAAAAACAAGTCGTTGCAAAGATTGAATCCATTCTTAAAAGCCAAACAGACGGTTGGTCAGCGTTGTATGACGAGGATAGAGGGCTACTTTACTCGGGATGGTCGGCTAAAACACAAGAACCCCTTTCTTACCACATTGACCGTAAAGCCAACGAAAGTCGTCTAGCTCCACTTTGGGCTCACCTCGTTACTCAAGAATCGGAGCAATCGGTTCCAACGACAGCGTTTAGCGATATGGAGTTATATACGCACGACTATTATCTGAAGGGTAAAAAACTTAGCCCTATGTTGACTTGGGACGGGGCTTACTTCCAAGGCATGCTATCAATGATCTGGTTGGAAGAGCGTACATTGATCCCTGACTTCTCAATCATTGAAGATATGACAGAGGTTCAAAAGTACCACGCAATCAAGCATCAAATCCCTTTTGTCTCCTCAGCTGCAACGGTTGACGATGGTTATGCTGCATTCGGTGTCCCGCAATTGTCAGAGTCGAAAGTTCGTTTTAATAACGAGATCGCTGGTGGTGATACGGGAACTCCTCATGCATTGGCTCTTTCGTACATGGTGAAGCCATTTGAAGCAGTCAATCTATTGAACAAAGTCGTGGATTATTACCCACAAATAGAAACGCCTTACGGTTGGTATGACGCTATTAATAGTAAAGGCGAAACTTCGACAAAAATCCTATCTCTTGATCAAGGTATGTTCGTCGGTGCATTCCTCTCTCCTTCAATCAACAAAGATGTTCGCAAATATCTAGAAAGTAAAAACTATTACGCGGCCATCGTTGATATGTATGAAACCTTTGAACCAAATAATAAATAGACAGAGGAATGAACCGTGAACTTTGAAAAAGCAGTGAACGCAATAAAACTAACAAGCTTCGTTCCGTTGTTAGCGCTAACTATTCCTCTGACAGCCAATGCTGATGAGCCTGTAACAGAAGAACAAGCTGAAATTGAAACAGAAGTTGGATTATGGAGTGATCATGAGTATCGGGACCTTATTCTAAGTACCGAACCAGCACAGAGCAGTAATGCTGCCCCACGAACTCGAGCACTAACGGGTATCGAGTACGAGCATATTGACAACGAAAATCAACCCAATGAAGAGCTTCTTCACTATATCTACGCTGATGGTTTTACCCGTGTGACGGATAACTTCAGCATGGGTTACGTATTTAAAGAAATACACCATAGCCGAGGTGGTGAAAGTACTGGATTGAGTAATTATTCCGAGCTGATTCCAAGTTTTTACTGGCGTCAAAATGACAATGTTGCTTACAACCTGATGTTGTCATATGAAAAAACAATTGGCGAATGGCACTACGACAAGTTCATGGCAAAACCGGGTATTGACCTAAGCTTTGGCCGTCACTTCTTACACTTAAGTGCAGAGCTTGGCTACAAAGATGAAAGGCAAGGTCCGGGCAGCCGTGGAGCGTTCATTGAGTCTGAGCCTTTGTACCTTTACCGCTTAGATAACGGCATCAATATCGGTGCAAAGGTCATCTATGTTGAGGAGCATAACGACTTCAACTATGTCGAGTTTGCAGTTAAGCCTCTAGTACAATTTAACTTTGATAACGGCAATTACTTAGAGCTGCGTTATGAAAGAGGTACGTTAGATATGGGGTCAGATCCAAGTAATCGCGACCATTATGACTATGATGTTTACGCGCTATACACGGATCTTCCAATCAATGAACATTTCTCCTTCCTGGCAGATATTCAGGTGAAAGATCGCCACGCAGACACGGCACCTTGGACTGGGGACCAGCTGGTGTGGTTCTCCAAAGTCGGGATTGTTTGGAAGTTCTAACAAGCAACTTTAGTTACCGTGGGATTACAGGTTCGCCGCGAAAGGCGCAAATTTGATAATCCCACACTTAATCACTTGCACTATTGTTTGGATATACCGCGAAGGAAGGTGTGACCTAAATAGTGAACGCATTTACAAATAGGAATGCAGAATCATGGCGAAAGTAACGCTACAAAATGTAAACAAAGTCTATGACAACGGCTTCCACGCTATTCACGATGTAAGTTTAGACATCAAAGATGGCGAATTCATGGTGCTTGTTGGTCCATCAGGCTGCGCTAAATCCACGATGCTGAGAATGGTCGCAGGCTTGGAAAGCATTACTGATGGGCAGCTTATGATTGGTGAGCGAGAGTGTAATGACCTACCACCAAAAGACCGTGGTATCGCGATGGTATTCCAGAACTACGCTCTGTACCCGCATATGACCGCTTACGAAAACTTAGCATTTGGTTTAGAAACGGCAAAAAAACCGAAAGCAGAAATCAAAGAACGTGTCGCCAAAGCAGCCGAGCTTTTAGAAATCACCGACCTGCTCGATAGAAAGCCAAAGCAGATGTCAGGTGGTCAGCGCCAACGTGTTGCCTTAGGACGCGCAATGGTTCGTAACCCGGATGTGTTCTTATTCGATGAACCGCTATCCAACCTAGATGCAAAATTGCGTGTGTCGATGCGTCGCCGGATTATTCGTCTGCACAGCCAGCTTCAAGAATCAGGTAAGCCTGCAACCATGATCTATGTAACCCACGATCAGGTTGAAGCGATGACCATGGGGGACCGCGTCTGCATTCTTAACCAAGGTCGCATCATGCAAGTCGATACACCAATGAATGTGTATCACAACCCTAAAAACAAGTTTGTTGCTGAATTTATTGGCTCCCCAGCCATGAATATGCTTGAAGGCACTCTATTGGATCAAAGCGGTAAAGTGTGCGTTCAACTCAATGAACACACCATCGAACTGTCGCAAGCACATCAAGAGAAAGCGAAAGGGTGGGTGGGGCACCGCGTTCACCTTGGTATTCGTCCAGAGCACTTGTCGGTATCTAATCAAGCGAATCAAAACACGCTACCGGCAAAAGTTGAGGCTAAAGAAGAGCTAGGGTCAGAAGTCTACTTACACGTCACTATCTTCGATAAACCAGTAGTTTGTAAGCTACTCGATACCGAGCAAACACCTGATGTCGGGACTCATTGTCACATTCAACTTCAAGTCGAGAAATGCCACGTCTTTGATGACGCTTCTCAAGAAAATATCCACTACACAGAATCAAAATAAGTTTGGAGTAAAACTTTATGCACCACATTCAACCTGGATCACAAATGAGCGTTGGCAATGAAAGCCTAAACCTCACATTCAATGCAGATGGCGTACTAGGCGCAATTCGCAGTGATCGTTTAATGGTGTCTTTGTTCGATACGCCTGACTCAGAAATGGCTATCTCGAATGTATTTCTTCGTGTTAAAGGCGAAGGTAAATTAAATGTCACACCATTGCTTTTTTTTAATAACAAGATTGAAACGTTTAAGCAGAGCGATGGTTCATTACAGTGGGTAACAACAACGGAAGACTACGAAGCTGTTGTGTCGATTAAAACGGCTGACCATGCGTTTTTCTATGATGTGAACATTACCAACCTATCTTCACAGCCACTGACGTATGACTTGATTTACGGTCAAGATGTTGGCCTTGCGGATGAAGGCGCAGTTAAAACCAATGAACTGTACTGCTCTCAGTACCTTGACCATCAAATCTTTGAAAACCAAATGGGTTACGTGGTTTGTAGCCGTCAGAACTTGCCTCAATCTTCAGGCAACCCGCGTATTCAATTGGGTTCTCTTTCACCTGTTGTTGGCTACAGCACCGATGGTTTCCAGTTCTTTGGTAAAGAGTTCAAGTTAACAGGTGAGGCCGTAGCATTGAACGCGCCTCAACTTGAAAACCAAAAATATCAATATGAGATGGGTTACATCGCACTTCAGACGGAAGAAATCACGCTTGCAGCGGACTCGTCTAAGGAAGTGGTTTTCTACGGTGTTGTCACTACGGACTTGCCGAAATCAAATTCTGGCGAGCCTATTGAACTGGAAGAGATTGCAGCTAAGCACGCTCAGCTGACGTTATCTGAAGAAATGGAACGTGAGCCTTTATCTTGTGTGCACCAACCTAAAGGCGAGTACCTGCAGGGTGAAAAGCTGAGCAAGAAAGAGATCACAGAGTTCTTCGGTGATGATCAAACGTTCGCAGACGTCAAAGACGGTGAACTGCTGTCATTCTTTTATGGCGACAACAAATACGTGACCTTGCCAGAGAAAGAGAAGCACCTAGAGCGTATGACAGGTCATGTGATTGCGTCGGGTAATAATCAAGATTACCAGCAATCTATCATGAGCTCGACACACTACATCAGCGGTGTTTTCAACTCACAGCTGACGCTTGGTAATACCTCATTCAATAAACTATTGGGTGTGTGCCGAAACCCGTTAAACCAATTCACTCATGCAGGGCAAAGAGTATCGGTTGAAGTGGAAGGAACCTACCGCGTATTAGGCATGCCTTCGGCTTACGAAACTGGCCAAAACTATTCGCGTTGGATCTATAAACTACTTGGCGGCTACCTAGAGATCGTTTCGTTCTCAAGTGCGCAAAGACCAATCATCCAACTAGATATCACCAAGCACGGAATTGAGGCTCCGCTTTCAATCAAAATGTCACACCAACTTGTTTTCGGTAACAACGAAGGTGAAGGCAGTGTAGAGATTGCAAGAGATGGCGAACTGTTCACAGTGACAGGCAAGAATGAACTGATTGATCAATTCATGCCGCAGCTGAGCTATGGCCTTGCAGTGTCAGGCATGGACGTAACGGCTGAAACGATCGGACGTGCGGATTCTGATTCAGTGGAGTATCTGGTACTGAACGGCTCTCTTGAAAGCCACTGTTCTATCGCGATTGGCGGTAAGGCGGGCGAGCTAGACACTACTGCACAATTTATGGCGTTTGAGACGGAACGCGAGCAATACCAAAAAGGTATTCAGTCTTTGACCAAAGGCTTCAATGTTGATTTCAGTGAAGACAACGGCAACAGCCAGCGCATCAATACGTGTCTGAACTGGTTCACTCACAACGCCTTAGTTCACTACTCAACGCCACACGGCTTAGAGCAATACTCGGGTGCGGCATGGGGTACGCGTGATGTGTCTCAAGGCCCATTTGAACTGTTTATGTCGATGCAGGAATACGCAAAAGCAAAAGCGGTGCTAGAAGAGATCTACAGCCACCAATACCAAGAAACGGGTACTTGGCCTCAGTGGTTCATGTTCGATCAGTACGCGAGTATCCAACAAGAAGAAGCGCATGGTGACATCGTAGTGTGGCCGCTCAAAGCTCTAGCTGACTACCTAAATACGACGGGTGACATCAGTATTCTGGATGTTGAACTGCCGTACACGCTAGCAGAAGAGGGCTTTGTAAAGAGCGAAAGCCGCTTCACGTTAATGCACCACGTACAGACTCAAGTTCAGCATATGCTTGATAACCTTGTACCGGGTACATCGCTCTCTTGCTACGGTGATGGCGACTGGGACGATACGCTACAACCAGCGAACCAATCACTGCGTGAGAACATGGTGAGTGGTTGGACAATTCCATTAACGCTACAAGCCCTTAAAGGTATGTACCAAGCCCTTCAAGGCAGTGAACATCAACAATACGCTGCTTCTTTGATGGAGTTGGCCGACAAGATGGAAAGTGATTACCACCACTACTTGATTAAAGATGGCGTGATTGCAGGCTTTATCCACTTCGATCGTGATGAAGAGGGGAGTGTTAAGCAAATCGAACACTTGCTGCATCCATCGGATCAAAAAACGGGCATCAACTACCGACTATTGCCAGCAAGCCGTTCAATCATTTCTGAAGTGTTTGATCCAGAAATGGCGAGCACTCACATGGACATCATCAAGCAAAACCTTGTTCACCCTGACGGTGTTCGCTTGATGGACAAAATGGCCGAGTATAAAGCAGGTAAACAGAGCTACTTTAAGCGCGCAGAACTGGCAGCCAACCTTGGACGTGAGGTCGGTCTTCAATACTGTCACGCTCATATTCGATTCATTGAGGCGCTGTGTAAGTTGGGCGATGCGGAAGCAGTATTCGACAACCTATACAAAATTATCCCTGTGGGTATTCAAGACCACGTGCCAAATGCTGAGCTTCGTCAGTCGAACGCGTACTTCTCAAGTTCAGATGCGAAGTTCAATGACAGACCAACGGCATACGACAACTTTGACCAAGTGAAGAACGGTGACGTTGCAGTGAAAGGCGGCTGGAGAATTTACTCAAGTGGCCCAGGTATCTACGTTAACCAACTTATCTCTAACGTATTTGGTGTTCGATTCGCGCACAACGATCTCATTCTTGACCCAGTTATCTCTCCGCGAGTTGGTCAAACGAAGATCCACTTTGAGCTTGATGGGAAGCCAGTGACCTTGGTTATCGATTTGGTTGAAGGTTCACACACTCCAAAAGCAATCTCGATAAACGGTGAAACGGTGCCATTCGAACTGACTGAGAACCGCTACCGTTCTGGTGGTGCGAAGATCTCGCGTGAGTGGTTGCTTCAGAGATTGAGTAGTGAAGAAAACACCCTTCATATCTCCCTTTAATAATCTGTTGGGCTCAGCGATGGGCCCAACCCAAAGGCTGAGTATGAGAAAAATGCAAGGTGTGAAGAGCTGGGCTCTTAAAGGAAAAAAGTGAAATGAAAGTGACTATTAAAGACGTAGCTAAAAAAGCGAATGTCTCCATCGCAACCGTTTCGTACGCAATGAATGACTGCAATCGTGTCAGTGAAAAGACGCGTCAGCATGTTCTCAATATTGCTCACGAGATGAACTATGTCGCTAACACCAATGCTAAGCAGTTGAAGCAGCGTCGTAGCTATGCCATCGGCCTGTTTCTAAATAACTGGTTTGGTCCGATTTACAGCGAACTTGTCAAAGGTATCGAGAAGGTCTGTCACCAGCGTGGCTATGATGTCGTGGCTTGTAGCATGTATGGCAATGAAGACTCTACGGCTCACAAGTATATTCGAGACCGTGTTGTTGATGGCGCGGTGGTGTTAACTAATTCATTTGATACCGAGTTTCTAAAGTCGGTCGCAGGTCCAGATTTCCCTATGGTGGTTCTAGACCGAGAAATAAGTGTTCCCGGTATCTATAACATCCTTATCGACAACTTTGGTGGAGCATTCAGTGCAACCAAAGAGTTGGTGCTTAAGGGCTGCAAAGACATCTACTTCTTCACTGGGCCAGAAGACTCATACGATAGCAAGAAGCGACTGGATGGCTACATCTCAGCTTTGGGCTATTTCAATATACCAGTTAAAAACCATCATTTGATCAAAAGCGATTTCACAGAAAAGACCGCTTACAAGCAGATGAAGGAATTATTGGAGCAGGGGCGCAGGCCCGACGCCGTATTTGCGGCCAATGATGAGATGGCGATCGGCATTATTCGCGCAGCAAAGCGTTATGAAATAGACATCCCGAGCGAAATGAAGCTCGTCGGTTTCGACAATATAAGAATGGCAGAGTTAATGATTCCGAGTTTAACCACCGTTACCCATGAGAAAGAGGGGATGGGGGAGCTTGCAGCATCAACGCTTATCAATGCGCTTGATGAAAAAGCTAAAGACTCACAAGCATTAACGATTTTGCCAACGTCATTAATTTTACGTGAAACTCTGTAGGATAGTTATGAAAAAGTGGTTGATTGGATGTGTGCTTGCGCTGAGTTCGCAAGTATCACTCGCAGATAATACCCGTATCGAAGTCATGACCCCAGTGGGTAACTACATGGACTTTGTCCGTTCTGAGTTAGTTCCTGAGTTCAAAAAAAGGTATCCCAACGTAGATGTAGTCGTATCAAACGATGAAAACTTAGAGACCCGGATGGCAGCAGGTGATGTGCCAAACCTATATGCAGGTGTGTTTGGTTACCAACCCGCGAAATACGCAAAGATGGGTAAGCTCGCTTACTTAGAGCAGTTCGAAGGATTCAATGCGATGGAGGACAGGATCGATCCTGTATTCATGCAGAAAAATTACGGTCGAAACTACTACATCCCTTGGAATGCAACAACGACGCTGATGCTCTACAACAAAGAGCTGTTCATTGAAGCGGGTTTAGATCCAGAGAATCCACCTCAAACTTGGGACGAATTTTTACACGCGGCAGAAAAGATCAGCCAACTGCCTCCAAGAGCAGATGGCAGCCCAGTGTACGGTACCGTATTCTGGAACGAAGCACTGTCTTGGGGTAGCTGGTACTGGAGCATGCTGGCTCAGATGTACTACAACTTCAACGACGGCCAATACGGCTTGCTTAATCGTTTCGGTACCAACCCTAACTTCGATAGAGAAGAAGCGAACCTAGCACTGTTCTTTGAAACTATGGCGAAGGCGCAGCAGTATGCGCCACTGACCATGGAAAAGAACTTCTTCTCACGCACCATTGGCATGTGGCCACAGTTTGGCTTTGGCTGGAAAGCAAACCTAACTGAAGCGGCTGGTAAGCCGATGGTGGTGGGAGAAGATGTTGGATTAGCACCGATTCCGACGCTGAACAAAGGCGATACCTCATATTCTACACTGGATGGTCGCGCGCTGATGATCTTCAAAAATAGTGTCGAGAAAGAGCAGCTGTCGTGGGCGTTCTTGGAGTTGATGATGGAAGATGAGTTCAACCACAAGGCCAACATAGCGCTGGGTCAACTGCCAACACTAATCTCTCTAAAAGACCGACCTTACTACAACACGCCAGAAGCTAAGCCGTTTGTTGAACAACTACCAAATGCAAAATTGAATGAACCTTTTGCACTGTCATCAGACATGGCTGGCGTCATCCTTGAGCAGTATTCCAAAGCGGTAGTTAAGCAAGATGTTTCTCCTCAGGAAGCGGTAGAAGCAGCGGCGAAGCAAGCTGAAAAACTCATTAACGAATAGTGTGATAGGTCTAAGTGAAACTATGAAAAAAGATAACCTCATAACCGGCTACCTGTTCCTTGCACCATGGATTGTGTACTTCGCGGTCTTTTTGATTTACCCGTTCTTCTTGTCGTTTGAGAGCAGCTTTCTAAGCGTAAATATCTTGATGCCAGAGAACACCAAGTTCATCGGTTTAACCAACTGGATTACCGTGGTAACGGACTTCTTGTTCTGGAAGTCACTGTTCAATGTGGTGTTTAACCAAGTCATTTTCGTGTCATTGAGCTTCGTGATTGGACTGGGTTTAGCCTTACTCCTCAATGAGATTAAGTTCTTATCGAGCATGTTCCGTACCATCATGTTCATTCCAGTGGTGACCTCAATTACCGTAGCGATGATCATTTTCGACTTCGTGTCAGGTCCTTCAGGTCCAATTCAAAACACTATGGTGGGCGCGAATCTTCTTTCAGAGCCGGTGTTCTGGAAGTTTGAGGAGTGGCTACCAATGCCTGTGATTGCCGTGTTCAGTGCATGGAAGTGGTTTGGTGTGCAGATGATCATCTTCCTTGGTGGTATCGCCAGCATCGATAAGTCTCTGTTCGAAGCTGCTGATATTGATGGCGCATCGTGGTGGCGTAAGACCAAGAAAATTACTCTGCCGATGATCATGCCTCAGATCGTGTTCGTGATGACAATGAACATCATCAATGGCCTGCAGATGTTTATCGAAGTGTTCATGAATTTCGATTTAAACGGCGGCCCTTACCAATCGGCACTCACTCCTGTGCTCTACCTCTACCAAACCGGTTTTGAGCAGATGAAGATGGGTGAAGCTTCAACCATTGGCTTAATGCTCGCTTGCGTAATTTACCTGCTGACGATGATGCAGTTAAAAATCACCAGTAAGGAAGACTAATCATGAATGCTGATAAGAAAAAGAACCTACTGATTTACGGCACACTTTTGGTTGCCACCCTTATTGTGTTGTATCCGTTCTTCTACATGGTGATCAACTCATTTAAGACCGGCCCAGAGATCATGCACAGCCCGAACAACTTACCAAAAGAGTGGTCGTTTGCTGGTTACATCAAGGTGTTTGATTCAGTGAACTTGGGAAGAGTGTTCTTCAACACCATCTTTATCTCAGTCACTGTCACGGTACTGAATACATTGTTCTCATCGATGGTTGCGTACTCGATTGTGAAAACCAACTTACCTGGCCGCGAGTTTTGGCTGAAAGTGATTCTTGGTTCGATGATGATTCCAGCGATTCTGTTCACTATCCCAACTTACATGATGATGTATGAGTGGAACTGGATTAACACCTATCGCGTGTTGATCATTCCGGGGGCAATCAGTGCATACAACATCTTCTTGATGGTGCAGTTCATGAAGCAGATAGACAACGCCTACTTGGAAGCAGCGCGAATTGATGGCGCGAGCGAGATGCGTATCTTCTTCAAAATCATTCTGCCTATGATGCGACCAGCTCTAGCAACGGTCGGTATCCTAACCTTCATGGGGGCATGGAACGACTTTATGGGGCCACTACTTTACGTACGAGATGATTCTCTGATGACGCTGCAGCTTGCGTTGTACAACTTTAAAACTGAAGTACCGGGAACCAACCTAGAGCAACTATGGGCGATGACCACCATGATTGCGGTTCCTGTTGTGATTGTCTTTTTCTGCCTACAGAAGAACTTCATCAAGGCATTTACTGGCGTAGGGGTTAAGTAATGAAAGTATCGACAGGATATAAATTATTAGCGCTGGCCTCGGTTATTTTAATCGCCTACGGTTCAGCTTGGTTGAAAGCCTATTCACTATCGGAAAACTACTTTGCCTACGCAGAGCAGCAATACGAGCAAGGTGAACTGGTGACTGCATTAAAAGGGATGAACAAACTCGAACTCAGAATTGAAGACGAGTATTTGGGTGGCTATCAGCAGGTGATTGAAACTTGGAGAAACGCAACGCTTGGTCCTAAGCCAGACGCGTACTACGAGTCGTTGGAAAAGCCTGCATTGATCATTGATCAACTTAACGAACAGCAGTTAATGGAGTTCATCGAGATCTACGTTCAGCTTGATTCTCGGTATGTACCAACGGCGGCGGATCAACTGCGACGCTTAACGAAACAGTCTGGCAATGATGCGTTATATCAAGAGATGACTGAGTTTCTAACCGAAGCTTTCCCACGTTATAAAATGAAAGAGATCTAATCGATGAGTCTATACAAAGACAGCTCAGCAAGTTACCAAACTAGAGCGCAAGATTTACTGTCTCAGATGACGCTTGCCGAGAAAGTGGGTCAGCTTTGCCAATCGCCAATGCTGGATTATGACGACAACAAGAAAGAGTACTTGATGAAAGTGGAGCAGGGTGCGTATGGCTCACGCATCCTTGCTGACACGGCGTGGGCGGGTAATGCGCCGGGTGAATCGGTTGACCCGCACCAGCTGAATGAGATCCAAAAAGTGGCGATGGAAAAAAGCCGCCTTGGGATTCCCATCATATTCGCTCGTGATGTGATTTATGGTCAAAAGACAGTGCTGCCAATTCCTCTAGCTCAAGCCTGTTCTTGGAACCCAAAACTGGTTGAAAAAGCATACGAGTGCATTGCGACGGAGGCGGCCTCTTTAGGCATCAACTGGACCTTTGCGCCAATGCTCGACATCGTTCGAGACCCTCGCTGGGGTCGAGTGATTGAGAGCTCTGGTGAAGACCCGTACTTAACCAGTCAGTTTGCAAAATCGGTGGTGAAAGGCTTTCAAGGTGATGACCCTTCACAGCCAAATAAGCTGGTGGCGTGTGCCAAACACTTTGTTGGCTATGGTGCTTCAGAAGGTGGGCGTGATTACGACACCACGGAATTGAGTGAGAACACCTTACACAATGTGCACTTGCCGCCTTTTGCTGCAGCAGTGAAAGCTGGCGTTGCAACCATGATGTCTGGATTTAACGACCTTGGTGGTACACCGGTAACTGGCTCTCGTCCATTGATTCGAGACTGGCTCAAAGGCGAGCATAAGTTTGATGGCATGGTTGTCAGTGATTGGGGCTCTATTTCCGATCTGGAATACTTCCAAGTTGCGCAAGACCCATCGGCTGCGGCATTAAAGGCGTTGGATGCGGGGGTGGATATGGCGATGACGCACGAAGCCTACGAAGATACCCTTGAAGAGTTGGTGAAGAACAATCCAAGCTTGCAAGAAAATCTAGATGAAGCAGTCTACCGTGTGCTGTTAACTAAGTTCCGCGCTGGGTTGTTTGAACGACCATATATCGACCCTGAACTGCATAAGAGTGTGCTGGGTCTAGAAGAGCATAAGCGCAAAGCGTTAGTTCTTGCTGAAGAAAGTATGGTACTGCTTAAAAACGACGGTGATTTGCTACCTTTGAAATCGCAAGGCTTAACCATTTCTGTGATTGGCCCTCATGCTCATTCACAGAGGCAGCACCTTGGTTCTTGGTGTTTAGATGGCAATGCGGACGACGTTGCAACGATTGCCGATGGCATTCAAGCCGCAGCGCCAGAGAACACCATAATTACTGATTCAAGCGCGTTTAGTGATGACATGATGGAGTGTGCGCATCGCAGTGATGTCGTCGTACTGTGTGTCGGTGAAAGCCATCGCCGAACGGGAGAAGCACGTAATATCGCCGAGCTTGTGCTACCACCGGGTCAAGAAGAGTTGATTGAGGCTATCGGAAAAATAGGCAAACCTCTGATTGTGGTTCAGTGTACAGGTAGGCCCGTACCATCACCTAAGATTGAGCAATACGCCCAGTCACTGGTTTATGCATGGCAAAGTGGCACAGAGACAGGCAATGCGGTCGGTAACTTACTGTTTGGTCATAGTAATCCGAGTGGCAAACTCACCATGACAGTACCAAGAAGTACAGGGCAAATCCCGATGCATTACGGCCGCAAACCGATAGGTAAAATGCGAGCGTATCAAGAGTACATGCCATATAAAAATGAGCAAGATACACCACTTTACCCATTCGGTTTCGGTTTGAGTTACTCGCAGTTTGAGTATGGTAGGTTGAAGTCGGTGACGCCTGAAATTACAGAGAACGAGAGCCTAATTGTCGAGGTTGACGTTGAGAACACCTCTGTGATTGCTGGGCAAGAAATCGTGCAGTGCTATATCTCTCGCAAAGTCTCTTCAACGACGCGTCCACAGAGAGAGCTGAAAGCGTTTGCTAAATGCCATCTAGAAGCGCATGAGCGCAAAACAGTTCGGCTTGAAATTGATGCAGATGATCTGAAATTCTACGGCAGCCAAGCGTGTTTCATGTACGAAGAGGGTGAAGTGGATGTGTATGTTGGTGGAAGCAGTTTAGCGACATACAAAGTTACTGTGAGTCTGAAATAACCCAAAGATGCTTTAGTTAATTCACATTGAAAGCAAAACAAAAGAGCCCCCTTTAGGTTACTGTACCTAAAGGGGGCTCTTATTTACATCTATCAAGCGAAGCCAATGCTTGCTGCGTCGCCTTAATTTTACACTAGCTCAGCAAGTTGGCTTTGCGCTTCTGAGATACCTTTTGCTGCTGCGTCTTCACCCATGTTGAGCGCTTCTGCGTAAACAAATTCCACGTCTGTGATGCCAACAAAACCAAGTACTGTGCGTAGGTAAGGCGTCATGCTGTCAGTCGCTGCGTCTTTATGAATGCCGCCACGAGTCGTCACGACAATCGCTTTCTTACCTTCGATTAGACCCTTAACGCCGTTCTCTGTGTAAGTGAACGTCACACCAGCACGAGCAATGAGGTCAATCCAGTTTTTAAGCTGAGTCGGGATAGTGAAGTTGTACATAGGTGCAGCAATCACGAGTGTACCTGCCGCTTTAATTTCTTCGATCAGCGTGTTTGATAGATCAACAATCGATTGTTGGTCTTGAGATAGGTCTTCCGTCGCGCGAAGTGCAGTCGCTACCGAGAAGTCCAACACTGGTAATGGGTTTGCAGCTAGATCGCGAACCGTCAGTTTATCTTGGTCTACATTTTTGATGAATTCTTCAACCAGTTTAGTTGATTGAGAGTAGTCGCCTAGGATGCTTGATTTTAGGGCTAATACACGAGACATAATGGGAATCCTTGAATAAGTGTTTTTGTTATGTGATGGATTATAGGCAAACTAAAAACGCTCAAAAGGCGATTTATTCGCTGAACTTATTCGAAAAAATTGAATGACTGCTAAGTGCCGCTTTCCATTATCTTGTTTTAGCCCTTATGTGCTACAATCGCGCGAGTTTATATAAGAGAAAGAATAGGACACGCTGTGACTTCGTCTCCGGAAAAAGCAGATAAAAATAACCATGTAGCGAATACCAACGCGACATCGGACTCTGCTGCTGATCAAGCTAATCAAAAAAAACAAAACAACAAACAACAAGCACCTAAAGCTAGCGCATCTCAAAATAGCCCAGCCTCTCTTCGTAAGGCCTTAAATGAGTGCATGATGCGCGACCGCTTCCGTCTAAGTAAGCGCATTTCTGGTGCAAGCCGTATTAAGAACGAAAAATCTAAGCATGCTGTTTTCGATGAAATCGCATTAGACATTGCCCAATCGATGATGACGGCAACCCAGCGTGCTGCGCAAAAACCAACCATTGAATACCCAGAGATTCTCCCTGTTAGCCAAAAGCGCGATGATATTGCGAAAGCCATTGAAGAAAACCAAGTGGTTATCGTGGCGGGTGAAACGGGTTCGGGTAAAACCACTCAGTTACCTAAGATTTGTTCTGAGCTTGGCCGCGGCCGCTTTGGCCTAATTGGTCACACTCAGCCTCGTCGTCTGGCTGCGCGTTCGGTTGCGAATCGTATTGCCGAAGAGATGGAAACTCAGTTGGGCGAATTTGTTGGTTATAAGGTTCGATTCAACGACCAGATTTCTGACAACACACAAATCAAACTGATGACCGACGGTATTCTGCTGGCGGAGATTCAACACGACCGTTTCTTAAATCAGTACGACACCATCATTATCGATGAAGCGCACGAACGTAGCCTAAACATCGATTTCATCATGGGTTATCTGAAAGAGTTGCTACCAAAGCGTCCTGATCTAAAAGTGATCATTACGTCGGCAACCATCGACCCAGAGCGTTTCTCTAAACACTTCGATAATGCACCAATCATCGAAGTATCGGGCCGTACTTACCCAGTTGATACACGCTACCGCCCATTAGGTGGTGACGACAGCGATTCTGATCGTGACCAAATGGAAGGTATCTTCGAAGCGGTTGATGAGCTGTGTGATGAAGGCTTAGGCGACATCCTGATCTTCATGAACGGTGAGCGTGAAATTCGTGATACTGCAGACGCACTTAGTAAGCGTAATCTGCGTGATACCGAGATTGTACCTTTGTACGCGCGCCTTTCGGCGGGTGAACAGAACCGTATCTTCCAGTCACACACTGGCCGTCGAATTGTACTGGCAACCAACGTAGCAGAAACCTCGTTAACCGTTCCTGGCATTAAGTACGTAATCGACCCGGGTACGGCGCGCATTAGCCGCTATAGCTACCGCACCAAAGTACAACGTCTACCGATTGAGCCAATTTCTCAAGCGAGTGCGAACCAGCGTAAAGGTCGTTGTGGTCGTGTGGCTGAAGGTATCTGTATTCGTCTGTACTCTGAGGAAGATTTCGAGTCACGCCCAGAGTTTACCGATCCTGAGATTCTACGTACCAACCTAGCGTCGGTTATCCTGCAGATGACGGCACTAGGGCTAGGTGACATTCAAGCATTCCCATTTGTTGAAGCGCCAGATAAGCGCAACATTCAAGATGGTGTAAGACTGCTTGAAGAGCTGGGTGCGATTGCATCGGGTAAACCGAGCAATAAGAACAAGAACCAAGGCGACGATACTAAGAAGCTAACGGCAATTGGTCGTAAGCTATCTAAGCTGCCGATCGACCCGCGTTTAGCGCGCATGGTTATCGAAGCGCCAAACAACCGCTGTCTACATGAAGTGATGGTTATTGCGTCTGCACTTTCAATCCAAGACCCGCGTGAGCGTCCATCAGACAAACAGCAATCGTCTGACGACAAGCACAAGCGTTTCTTCGACAAAGACTCAGACTTCATCACCTTTGTGAACCTGTGGGATTACATCAAGAAGCAGCAAAAAGCGTTGTCGAGCAACCAATTCCGCAAACAGTGTAAGCAAGATTACCTGAACTACCTGCGTATTCGTGAGTGGCAAGATGTGTACTTCCAAATTCACCAAGCAATGCGTGAATTGGATACCAAGCTCAACGACGAACCGGGTAGCTACGATGGCATTCACATCTCATTGCTATCAGGTTTGCTTTCTCATATTGGTATGAAAGACCAAGAGAAGAATGAATATCAAGGTGCACGTAACGCGCGCTTCCATATCTTCCCTGCGTCTGGCCTATTTAAGAAACAGCCTAAGTGGATCATGTCTGCTGAGCTGGTGGAAACCTCAAAACTATGGGGCCGTGTGATTGCTAAAATTCAGCCTGAGTGGATTGAACCGTTAGCGAAGCACCTGATTAAGCGCAGCTACAGCGAACCACACTGGTCGAAGAAACAAGCGGCGGTAATGGCACACGAAAAAGTGATGCTTTACGGAATTCCAATTGTTCCTAAACGCCTAGTGAACTATGGTGCGATTGACCCGACGATTAGCCGTGAGTTGTTCGTGCGTAGCGCACTGGTTGAAGGTGAGTGGGAAACCAAGCACGCGTTCTTCAAACAGAACCGCAAACTTCTACAAGAAGTGGAAGAGCTAGAGCACAAATCACGTCGTCGTGACATCTTGATCGATGATGACGAGCTGTTTGAATTCTACGACCAACGCGTAGGCGAAGAGGTGGTTTCAGGCCGTCATTTTGATACTTGGTGGAAGAAAACCAGCAAAGAGACTCCAGAGCTACTTAACTTCGAGAAATCGATGTTGTTCCGCGGTGATGCAAGCCACGTTACTGATTTAGATTACCCGAACTTCTGGCACCCAAATGGCCTGAAGTTAAAACTGAGCTACCAGTTTGAGCCGGGCGATGACAACGATGGTGTAACGGTACATATTCCGCTGCCTATCTTGAACCAAATCGACCAGAACGGTTTTGATTGGCAGATCCCAGGCCTACGTCAGGAATTGGTGGTTAGCTTAATCAAGTCACTACCAAAGACGTTACGACGTAACTTTGTGCCTGCGCCAAATTACGCTGATGCGTTCTTGGCTCGTGTGACACCACTTGAAGCGCCGCTACTGGATTCTCTTGAGAAAGAGCTACGCCGCATGACGGGTGTAGAAGTGGTACGAGATGATTGGAAGTTAGACCAGATTCCAGAGCACTTAAAGGTAACATTCCGTGCGGTGGATCATCGCAAACGTAAGTTGAAAGAACACAAAGACTTACATGAACTGAAAGAGAGCCTGAAAGACAAAGTTCAAGAAACGCTTTCTAAAGTTGCGGATGACGATATCGAGCAGCAGAACCTGCATACGTGGAGCTTTGGTGAGTTACCAAAAGTCTACCAACAGAAGCGTGGTGGCTACGATGTAAAAGCCTTCCCAGCGTTGGTGGATACCAAAGACAGTGTAGAGATCAAACTGTTCGAGACGGAACAAGAGCAGATCTCAGCAATGAAATCGGGTCAGCGTCGTTTGATCTTGTTGAACGTGCCGTCGCCAATCAAATACTTGCACTCGAACTTGCCGAACAAATCGAAACTTGGCTTGTACTTCAACCCATACGGCAAGGTTCTCGATCTTATCGATGACTGTATCGCTTGTGGTATTGATAAGCTGATCGAAGAGAAGGGCGGTTTGGTTTGGGAACCAGAGCAATTTGAAGCACTGAAAGAACACGTACGTGCGGAGTTGGGTGATACCGTGGTTGAGATTGCTCAGCAGGTAGAAACCATCCTTACTACGGCATTCAGCATTAGCAAGAAGCTGAAAGGGCGTGTGGATCTTTCTATGGCATTTGCACTTTCTGACATAAAAGCTCAGGTAGAAGGTTTGATTTTTAAGGGTTTTGCCACAGAATGTGGATGGAAACGCTTGCCAGATATCCTACGCTATATGAAGGCAATCGAACGCCGCATGGAGAAGCTGCCAATTGACCCTAACAAAGATCGTTTGCATATGATCAAAGTTGAGTCAGTAATGAATGATTACAAAGAGCTGCTGAATAAAATTCCAAAAGGGATCGCGGTTCCAGAAAACGTAAAAGAGGTGCGTTGGATGATTGAAGAGCTTCGTGTAAGCTTCTTCGCACAGCAACTCGGTACGCCTTATCCAGTGTCAGATAAGCGTGTTAAAAACGCAATCGATGCTTGCTAAAGGAATAATGCTAGACGCAATGGCAAGGTTTGGGTATAAATCTTGCTTATTGCATTACTAATTGAATAGTTATTACATACAGGGCGACTTGGTGGCAATTTATTACCACTCAAGGCCTGCCACTAGGACGAAAAAGGTCGAATATGAAAAAAACGTTATTGGCACTAGCACTGCTAGGTGCATCTTCAACAGCAATGGCTGATTCTTGGTTGTACGGCGGTGTAATGGGTGGTCAAAACTCATTAGGTAACGAAGAAGAAACAGCAATGGGTATCCACGTGGGTACAGGTATCCTGCCACTTATCGGTGTTGAAGCGGGTTACTGGGATCTAGGCTCTTTCGACAGCGTTAAGTACGGTAACCGTAATGTTACAAACCTAGATGCAAGCACTGCTTACCTAGCAATCAAACCAAGTATCGACTTCGGTCCTCTTCACGTATACGCGAAAGGTGGTCTTCACTCTTACGAGCTGAAAGGCGATAGCTTCAAGCAAGACGACGTTGATATCATGTACGGTGTAGGCGCAGAATACTTCATCTTTGGTCCTCTATCTGTAGGCGCTAGCTACCAAAACTTCAAAATGAAAGATGACGACTCAGGCGTATTCACGCTAAACGCAACTATCCACCTACTGTAATCTGTAATCAGTAAGGCGATCGTAAATAACGGTTGTTTAGTCGCTAAAGAGTTCGTTAGAATTCATAAAAAATGCCAGCTTAATTGCTGGCATTTTTGTATCTGTTCATCGTGTTTTTCACACTAGAAAGCGGGAGGTTACTTTTTGCTGTCGAGAATCTGTTGGATTCTTGGGTTCAGCGCTTTACCGTGTTTGCTTTCGTACTCTTCACGCTTCAAATCATTCAGATTCTTCACTGAGTTAGCGGCAAGAAGGAATTGCGGTAATTCCGTTTCAAGCATACCTTTCTCGTCTAAACGTTTTGCTTCCAAGTAGTACTTCTTAAACAGGCCATCAAGCTTGTTTTCCGCAGTGCGTTTTAAGTCATACAGCTTGTTTTGAATCAGCCATTTCTCAATCTTGTTCGCAGCGGTGCGAGACAATACTCGAATGCGGCTATCCAACAGCTCTTCTTCCGTTAGAGAGTCTTTCAGAATCCAAAGCTCACCCATTTGAGGTGGCCAGCTGTTGCCAAGCTGAATACGTTCATGACAGTGCATTAGCACACGATTAAGGCCGTCAGAATCGACAGAGTTAGCAAACTCAATGAACTTACCGCTTGGCTCACTACCGTACTGGTATTCCCACTGAGTCTCGTACACGCTCAAGAAAGAGCCGAACACATGGATACACCAATCAGTCAGTTCTAGTTCTGCAGGATCTTGGTCAACCACAGGTACTTGTTGATTTGAGCCAGTGTCTGATTCAACAACAGGTACCGATGGCGATGAAACTGCCGGTAAAACTTCTGGAACGACTGTAGGTGCAGGATCAGAAGGTTGGCTTTTTGCCTTTTTGAATGAGCTGCTGCCTGAAGCGTTCAGATGGGCTAAGCTTTTGTCGATACCCATTTCCTTGAGCTTGTCCTGCATTTCCTGAATATTGAGAGGTCTTCTGCTGTTGTTGTCTTTCATTTTGCTTCTCGTTAACTAACCAGTACTGCAACTTAGATTCGATGCGAGAGATTGGCATGAGTTCATTGGCTTTGGCTTTATACCAGAGGACAAATTTTTTCCATATTAAGCTATGGTCACCAGCAAGGCCGGAGAATTTAAATGCACGTTCTGCCCATGTTGGGATGATCTCTTCATCCAAATCATGAGTGGAAACCGTGTTGCTGGTCATTGAGCCTCGACTTTGTGGGCGAGGGGCATGCTGCATGTTTTGCATCGGTGCCGGAGCAGGCTGAAACTTAGGTGCAGGTGCCGTAGAGTAGACCGGAATACTATTGACCGGTTGAGCCTCAACGGGCGCCGCAGCTTGCTCTTGCTCAATGAGCAGTTTGAATACGTGGATCTCTTTTTGATCTCGATAGTCTACTTTTACCTTATCGAGAATACCTTGGTCGACTAGGCACTTAAGGCAGTCGGCTAAACCAAACGTAGAGAGAGCACAAAGCTGACTTGCCGATTGCAGGCACACATTGGTGTAACCGGATTCATCCGCACCGTCTGCAAGCATCAATAAAACAAGCTTTTCTGCTGGGCTAGAAGTATTCACTTGCCAAGCTAAATAAGAATATTTGGCGCTCAATATCGTGTTCTCAAAAAAGGTAGGTCGTTGACTCTATTGTAAG
Organism: Vibrio sp. Isolate22; assembly: GCF_022398115.1. Taxonomy (NCBI): domain Bacteria; kingdom Pseudomonadati; phylum Pseudomonadota; class Gammaproteobacteria; order Vibrionales; family Vibrionaceae; genus Vibrio; species Vibrio sp. Isolate22. The sequence goes on from NZ_JAKEUW010000048.1 coordinate 29,505, forward strand.
TCACCCCATACTGAATTTATAGCAACTTAGCAGAAAACCACATCAGTGAGACAAATATTAACCATAAGGAGAGGTTTGCCCCATAAAGGCAGCATGACTCGCCAATTTTTTCGTAGCACGCTCGCATAATTGCTATGTTCAAATGAACACGTTTAGGGATTCTTGTTAAAACAGCACACCTAGTTTGCTCAACCGTTTACGCTTAAACGCCAAGCTAGCCCACAAACGAACAATCAACTCAAGGATGGACACGACAGAAGGAGACTGTATGCCAACCAGTGTGGAATTCACCATGATGCCGGAAAACGGTACCTCGTTTACCAAAACAGAGTGGGAATTGAAGAAAGCAGAAATCAAAAAGCGCAAGCCAGAAGTTCTCAAGCATATCGAGAAATCGACTCATATGTCTCAAGGCTTTCGTTTGGTCAACAACAAAGCCTATCAACAAGCCTTAGCGGAATTGAAAGCCAGCCTACAAGGCCAATCCTTTCGTAATACAGAGCAGGGTAAAGTCGCCCAGTTGATGTATTCGATTTTAACCGACGACAACGCCTTCAAAACTTACCTTAACGAAGAGATGCAGGGCAATGTGGTTACCTCACCTAATGGCACTTCCAAGATCATGTCGAAAGGGGCGAGTTTTAAAGCCAAGAACCAACTGGCGAATGCACACCTTAAACGCAAACAACTGTTCATGATGTATCGCGAGATCATCCAAGCACAAGAAGAGCTGAAAGAGTTCTCTAAACACGTTGTTTCTCTGTTCAATGGCAAGCTCTCGGTTCCACCGGGCGCGTATGGCGGGATTAAAAGCTTTAACGGTGCATTGGATAAAATTACCAACCGTAACCCGCTAGATGATATCGGAGACTTAAAAGACTGCGCGCGTATGACAATAGAGTTCGAGAGCGTGCGTGCGATGTCAGCAGCAAAGGTATTCATATCGAGAACCAAAGAGTTCAAAGATCTCCAGCACTATCAGTCAGCCTTGAAAGATCGTTATGGCCTCGGCTCGAAATTATCAGGGCTAAGCCAGTTCAATAAAAAAGCGCAAGGCTCGGGTTATAAAGACATCAAGTTCTTCTTGAAGATGAAGAACGGCATTATCGGAGAGTTACAGCTCAATATCTCAGGCATGTTGGTCGCCAAAGAGAAAGAACACGTCATTTATGACATTTTGCGCGACGCCAAAGAGGGGGCTAAAACCTTCACCATCGTTAACAAAGATGTGTTGGACAAAGTAAAGCACCACATGAACCCGGATTGGTTTCAGTTTATCGACACTCGCATTCCGAGCGTGAGACCACAGCTAATGATAGTTAGACAGATGTTGAGCCGTTTGAACGGCAGTAGCGTGTCGTCGTTGACTGTCAGTGAAACTGAAACCGAAGCTTTGAAGACCATTAGCTTAGCGCTATACGCCCAGGGGGAAAATGGTAAAGCCCTGCTGTAACAGAATTAGTAACGAGCACTAGTAATAAGAATTGGTGAGAGTCGGACTGTTCGATTCATTAATGTTCATCAATCAGCATGAAACCTTTCAAGCCAGCGATTTAGACAGTTGCTGGCTTTTTAATGTCACTAAGTTGGCTATTGATGATTTACCTACCTATTCACAAAGTGTATTAAATTTATAAAACATCTTGATATGATCAATAAATGAGCTATTATGACGATAAGTCAAAAATGACGAAGCGTCACAAAATGGTTAACTACATGAATTTACTATTCGTGTTAATATTGGATAGGAGTGTTTTAAATACTGGCTAAGCTTAGATAATGGCTAAGCTCAAATACGGACTGAGAAATTATGTTTGGCTTTGGTTGTAAAGGCGATAAACAAGGTATCTTTGGTTGCAAAGGCGTGTTGTCTAAAAAGCAGCAGTCTATTGCAGACCGAGAAGTAGAGTTGATGTTGTTGGCGAAAGATCTGGTTCGAGAACAAGGGTTCGGAAACCTAACGATGGACAAGCTAACGGCTGCGAGCTCTTATTCTAAAGGGACAATCTACAATCACTTTTGCAGCAAAGAAGACGTCGTTTTAGCGTTATGTATTCACTCTCTCAAGACAGAAGCAATGATGTTTGCTCGTTCTGGAGAGTTTGAAGGCAACACGCGTGAAAAGATCGTCGCACTGCACGTTGCTTACCGAATCTATGCTCGCATGGAACCGGTACTATCAACCTGTGCGATCATGGCTAAAAGCCCGTGGGTACTGGAGAAAGCGTCTAGTGCACGCGTCGCCGAGATGAATGAACTGGAAGAGTTGGTGATTGAACAATGCGACTCTATGGTTAACCAAGCGGTAGAAGCGGGTGACCTAAAGTTTTCTTCTGGTGTTGGTTCTGATGCCATCGTTTTTGCTAACTGGTCAATTGCATTTGGTTCAAATGCCTTGTCACAGAACGCATCAAACAGTCATTGTATTAAGCGGTTACAAGACCCGTATTCAGTATTACACAATGCGAACATGATTCTAGACGGCCTCAATTGGCAACCCCTCTCTAGCGATTGGGATTACCGCAAAACTTGGCGTCGTGTAGAACAAGAATTGTTCAGTGAAGAGATCGCTTACTTAGAGTCTGTAGGTCGATAGCTTCCGTTAAGCCCACACATGTGGGTTTATTAATAACCATTTTTGACGATTCGTCACAAACTTGAGATTGACCGAGTGTGGTTGCTGTTTTCTTGAGTGTTTGACTAAGAATTGTGTTTTTTGTCAGCTTCGGCTGGCTTTTTATGACACAAATATGACGAATCGTCACAAATGGAGACTGTGATGAAACATGACAGCCAGAAGCTCACGTTCGATCAGCAAAACCGAGATAACCCTAATGCCAATAGCGCAAACGCAGATCTAAACAGTTGGCACTCAATACCTACCAAGCGATCGTTTATCGTTCTGCTGGTGGTGTTTTCAATCATCATTCTCTCTGCATTAGGGGCCAAGAACCTCTACTTTAGAGGGGACTACAACATCTTCTTCGAAGGCACCAACAAGCAGTTGATGGCGTTCGATGAAATCCAAACCACCTTTGCAAAAACCGACAACCTTGCGATTGTTGTCGCACCTGAAGATGGCAATGTCTTCACCCCTGAAACTCTCACCCTGATTCAAAACCTCACGGTTGATGCGTGGCAGATCCCGTATTCAAGCCGTGTGGATTCCCTTGCTAATTATCAGCACACCGAAGCCATTGAAGATGATCTTTTGGTAGAAGACTTGCTGTATGAAGAGTACGAACACACACCGGAGCGCATCGCAAAAGTAAAACAGATCGCCCTCAGCGAACCGTTGCTTAAGAATGCCTTGGTGTCGGCCTCAGGCGATGTGACGATTGTTAACGTAACCGTGCAGTTGCCAGAAGTGGACAAGACTGCGGAAGTGCAAGAGGTGATTGCGGCAATCAATGCCATGATCGGTAAGTACCAAGCTCAGTATCCTAATGTCGAATTCCATAAAGCGGGCATCATCGCCATGAACAACGCCTTTATGACTTCGGCTCAAGAAGACAGCTCCACGCTCGTGCCGTTAATGCTGTTGGTGGTGCTGGTGTTCCTGACCTTTATGTTGCGCTCGTTCTTTAGTGTGGTGGCGACGCTTATTGTGATCATCGCTTCAATTGTTGCCACCATGGGGTTATCCGGTTGGGCAGGGATGTTCTTGAGTACCGCAACCGTGAATGTGCCTACCTTGGTTTTAACTTTGGCGGTAGCCGATTGTGTTCACGTGATTGTGACCATGAGACAAGCAATGCAACGCGGCATGGAGAAAGCACAAGCCATTCAATACAGCATCAAGCTCAATGCTATGCCGATTCTGATCACTTCAGTGACCACTGCGATCGGTTTCTTGATGATGAATATGTCTGACTCTCCAGTGCTACGTGATTTCGGTAACTTATCGGCACTGGGTGTACTCATTGCGTGCTTCTTGTCAGTGACTATGTTGCCTGCGTTGCTAAAACTGCTGCCAGTCAAACGCGTACCTGCCAATCCTAAAGCGGAAGACCAAGTCACCTTCATGGATAAGCTGGGCGATTTTGTCGTAACTAACCGTAAAGCATTGCTGCCGATTTCAACTCTGGTGATTGTTGGCGCTGCTGCGTTAATTCCACTCAACAAAGTGAACGATGAATCGGTAAAGTATTTCGATACTTCAAGCGAATTCAGACAAGCCGCCGACTTCATGGAAGAGACCGTAAGCGGCATGACCACCATCAGTATTGCTGTGAAGACTAACGAGTCTCAAGCGATTGCCGATCCTGTGTTTCTGCAAGCGATTGGTGACTTTACGGAATGGCTACGCGCTCAACCAGAAACCGACCACGTGGCAACACTTTCTGATGTTTACATGCGTTTGAACAAGAACATGCATGGCGACGATGAAAGCTACTACAAGCTGCCGCTTAACCGTGAACTTGCCGCGCAATACCTCCTGCTTTATGAGATGTCTCTGCCGTATGGCTTGGACTTGAACAACCAAATCAACGTCGATAAGTCATCGATCAAAATGGTTCTTACTGTCGACAACCTTGGCAGCGTTGAGCTAGTCGAACTCGAAGAGCGTATTTACTCATGGTTTGCGGCCAATGCACCTCAATATGAAGTGGTCGCGTCGAGCCCATCACTGATGTTTGCTCACATTGGTGAAACTAACATGGAGAGCATGTTATCGACTCTGCCTATCACCTTAGTACTTATCTCTGGCTTGATGATCTTTGCGTTGCGCTCAGTTCGCTTGGGCATGATCAGCCTAGTGCCAAACATTGCACCTGCGATCATTGGCTTTGGTTTATGGGCGCTTATCTCTGGTGAAATCAACCTTGGTTTGTCCGTGGTGGTAACGCTCACTCTGGGCATTGTGGTTGATGATGCGGTGCACTTCTTAAGCAAATACCAGCGCGCAAGAATCGAAGGGAAATCAGCAGAAGAAGCAGTTCGATACGCTTTCCACACGGTTGGACGCGCATTGTGGATCACCACTGTGGTACTCGTAGCTGGTTTCTCTGTACTGGCGATGTCGAGCTTCAGACTCAACTCCGACATGGGCTTACTCAGCGCGATTGTGATTTTCATTGCGTTGGTGGTCGACTTCATCTTGCTACCAAGCCTACTGATGATCTTCGACAAACAGACCCACTATTCAGTTAAACCTAAGCATGAATCAAAGCCAGATACCAAGTCGCAGCCTAGCTCGACAGCCGAACTGACTACTTCGACCAAATAAGGAAATGTCAGCCTGCTGCGGTGGGCTGACGTAAGGAGATATTTATGAAAAGCGTTAAACAATCATTCGTTACTACATTACTTACGGTTAGCTCGTTGAGCGTCGGTACGTTAACAATAGGCACATTTGCCGCTTTCCCAGCGTTAGCAGACCCAGCGAAAGGCTTAGAAATCGCCGAGCAACGTAAAGCGGTCGATGTCGGATGGGGCGATTCTGTCGCGACTATGGAAATGCTACTTCGCAATAAACAGGGCGAAAGCAGCACGCGCCTGATGCGATTGAAATCGTTAGAAGTCGATAACGATGGCGATAAAGGCTTAACCATTTTTGATGAGCCACGCGACGTAAAAGGCACGGCTTTCCTAAACCACTCACACATCACCAAATCCGATGACCAGTGGTTGTATCTGCCTGCATTAAAACGTGTAAAACGCATCTCTTCACGCAACAAATCGGGCCCGTTTATGGGCAGTGAATTTGCGTATGAGGACTTAAGCTCGTTTGAGCTAGAAAAGTACACTTTCAACTACATCGAAGACGCGAAACTGGAAGGCGTGGACACCTTTGTTTTAGAGCAAGTACCGACCGACAAAAACTCAGGCTACACCATGCAGAAAGTATGGCTAGACCAACAGCACTACCGCCCAATGAAAGTCGAGTTTTACGACCGCAAAGGCGCACTGCTTAAGACGCTATCGTTCCAAGATTACAAACAGTACCTAAACCAATACTGGCGCGCGCACACCATGGCGATGCAAAACCATCAAACAGGCAAAAGCACCGTATTAACCACGACAGATTTAGTGTTCCAGACCGGTCTTAAAGACAAGGATTTCCAAAAGAACACACTAAAACGTGCGAAATAAGGCAGGAATATGAAAAGGATTGTGGCAACAGGAACCCAGTTATCCTTAACCTTGGCAGCGACAGTCGGGCTTATGCAGGTGTCGTTGCCTTGTGTGGCGGCAGGCTTTAGTCCTGAAATCGCAGGGCAGGTGAATATTGAACATAGGCAGTTCTTTAGCGACGGCTTGCAAGGGCAAGATAAAGGGCAAAGCTCACTGGTGTTGCAGCCAGAGTTTTACTGGGAGCAAGAAGAGGGTAATGGCAGCTTTACCTTCACCCCGTTTTATCGCCTAGACAGCGAAGACGATGAACGAACTCATGGTGATATTCGCGAAGCCTTGTATTTAACCTATTGGGACGACTACGAACTGCGAGCAGGTGTAGGCAAAGTGTTTTGGGGCGTGACTGAATCTGCGCATTTAGTGGATGTGGTAAACCAAACCGACGCTATTGAATCGGTCGATGGTGAATCCAAGCTAGGTCAGCCAATGGTGCACTTCACCTCGATAAAAGAGTGGGGCACCGTCGACGCCATGTTACTGCCGTATTTTCGTGAGCGTACCTTTGCAGGCGAAGACGGACGATTAAGGCCAACTGTGCCCGTTTCGGACGATGCGCTTTATGAATCCTCGCGAGAAGAAAAGCATGTTGATGTGGCACTACGCTATAGCCAAATGTACGGCGATTGGGATGTCGGGTTGAGCTATTTAGGCGGCACAAACCGCGACCCTTACTACCGTGTGCAAGGCAATCAGCTCAAGCCATACTACGCACAAATGCAGCACTTCGGACTTGATGTGCAAGGTATTATTGGCGACTGGTTATGGAAACTGGAAAGCATTTATCGCGACAGTTACGATAACCATACAGGCGTAGCAACGGGCTTTGAATACACTTGGGTTGGGGCGCTTGAATCATACTGGGACATCGGCTTCATCGCTGAATATCTGTATGACAGCCGAGGCAACAATGCGCAAACCATCGGCCAAAACGATGTATTCCTTGGCGCGCGTTTTGCCTTGAATGATGAAGACGGCACCGAAGTGCTGACTGGCATCACTCAAGACTTAGATAACAGTGATGTCTATAGTGCCAAGCTAGAAGCCTCAAGCCGTATTAACAACAACCTTAAGTGGCGATTGAATGCGTGGTTGTTTGAGAACGAAACCCCAGAGGACTTGCTGTTTTTCGCTCGCAAAGACGATTTTGTCGAAGTTGCGCTGGAGTATTACTTCTAAAGGCTCGGATGTTTTAGCTTCAATTCTTGACGTTCAAATTCAGCTTCTCTATGAATAAACCAAGGAGCGATGGTCTTAAACCTCGCTCCTTGGTTTCTAATCTCGGTTCTACCTTCTTATCTCAGTTGTACATTCTGATCTCAGTTCCAGCCTTCCTATCCAAATCCTGTGAATGACACCGCCTCAACCGAGGTCCGGTGAATGTAATCAAACTGTCTCACTTGGTGACGTTTTTGTATCGGTTTCTCTCTGATTTCACCGATTTCAATGAAATTCTGTTTTGTAACGTTAAATTTGCCGTGTTTTTAGGCAATAACTTGTTCTTTTAGCGATTCAATTTGGCATTGGTTGCGTGTTTGATTACTATGTGTAGCTATCTAAAAAACTAATCATCCGATACGGACACTACCAACTGGTAGATGAGGAAATGATGCAACATCTAGAAGAGATCATTGCTAATGCAACGACTGCTATTGATACAGCAGATTCGTTAGTCGCACTTGATGAAGTGCGAGTTCAGTATTTAGGTAAGAAGGGTGAACTAACTCTTCAACTACAAAGCCTAGGTAAACTTCCACCTGAAGAGCGTCGTACTGCTGGTCAAGAGATCAACAAAGCGAAAGGTGCTGTTCAACAAGCGATCGCAGCTCGCAAAGACGCACTACAACGTGCAGAGCTTGAAGCGAAACTAGCTGAAGAAACTATCGATGTGAGCCTACCAGGTCGCCGCATTGAGAACGGTGGTCTTCACCCAGTTACTCGCACAGTTGAGCGTATCGAACAGTTCTTTGGTGAGCTTGGTTTTAACACTGAGTCTGGCCCTGAGATCGAAGATGCATTCCACAACTTTGATGCGCTAAACATCGCAGACGATCACCCAGCTCGTACTGATCACGATACTTTCTTCTTCAACCCTGATCTAATGCTACGTACGCACACTTCTGGTGTTCAAATCCGTACGATGGAAAACGGCAAACCACCATTCCGCTTCATTGCTCCGGGTCGTGTTTACCGTAACGACTACGATCAAACTCACACGCCAATGTTCCACCAAGTGGAAGGTATGTTAGTTGATGAGAACGTAAACTTCGCACAACTTAAAGGCATTCTTAACGATTTCCTTTGTAACTTCTTTGAAGAAGAAGTTGAAGTGCGTTTCCGTCCTTCATTCTTCCCGTTCACAGAGCCTTCAGCTGAAGTTGACGTGAAACGTAAAGATGGCAAATGGTTAGAAGTTCTAGGCTGTGGCATGGTTCACCCTAACGTACTTCGCTCTGTTGGCATCGACCCTGAGAAATACTCTGGTTTTGCATTCGGTATGGGTGTAGAGCGTCTAACGATGCTTCGTTACGGCGTAAATGACCTTCGTGCGTTCTTCGAGAACGACCTTCGTTTCCTTAAACAATTCAAGTAATCCGGGGCAGTCGAAACTATGAAATTCAGTGAATCTTGGCTACGCGAGTGGGTTAAACCTGCAATTAACAGCGAAGAGCTAGCTCACCAAATCACTATGGCTGGTTTGGAAGTTGACGATGTAGAACCTGTTGCTGGTGAATTCACCGGCGTTAAAGTAGGTAAAGTGGTTGAGTGCGGTCAGCACCCAGACGCAGACAAACTACAAGTAACTAAAATTGATATCGGCGAAGAAGAGCTGTTAGACATCGTATGTGGTGCATCTAACTGTCGTCTTGGCCTAACTGTAGCAGTAGCAACAGTTGGCGCAGTACTGCCTGGTAACTTCAAAATCAAGAAAGCAAAACTACGTGGCGTTCCATCGCACGGCATGCTTTGTTCTTTCTCTGAGCTAGGTATCGACGTAGAGTCTGACGGCATCCTTGAGCTGCCAGAAGGCACAACGCTAGGTATAGACGTACGTGAGCTTCTTGAGCTTAACGACGTAACTATCGACGTAGACCTAACAGCAAACCGCGCAGACTGCTTCAGCATCCGTGGCCTTGCTCGTGAAGTTGGCGTACTAAACCGCGCAGACGTTACAGAGCCAGCAGTAGAAGCTGTTGCAACAAGCATTGAAGACACAGTATCTGTTGAAATCAAAGCAACTGATGCTTGTCCACGTTACCTTGGCCGTGTGGTTAAGAACGTAAACGTGAAAGCGGAAACACCAATCTGGATGCAAGAAAAACTGCGTCGTTGTGGTATCCGTTCAATCGACCCAGTTGTAGACATCACTAACTACGTGATGCTAGAGCAAGGCCAACCAATGCACGCATTCGATCTAGCTAAGATCGAAGGTGGCATCGTGGTTCGTCTAGCAGAGCAGGGCGAAAAACTAACACTTCTAGATGGCAACGAAGCTGAACTAAACAGCAACACGCTTGTTATCGCTGACCACAACAAAGCACTAGCAATCGCTGGTATCTTTGGTGGTGAAGAGTCTGGTGTAACAACTGAAACTACAGACGTACTTCTAGAAGCAGCATTCTTCGCACCGGATCATATCCGTGGTCGCGCACGTGCTTACGGCCTTCACACTGATTCTTCTCTACGTTTCGAGCGTGGTGTTGATTCAACACTTCAAGCAGCTGCAATGGAGCGTGCAACACAGCTTCTAGTTGATATCTGTGGTGGTGAAGTTGCGCCAGTAAACGGCAGCGAATCTGAAGCTGACCTCCCAAAAGCAAACGTAGTATCTCTACGTCGCGTTAAGCTAGACAGCCTACTAGGTCACGAAATCCCATCTGAAGACGTGGTAGAAATCCTAACTCGTCTAGGTTGTGAAGTGGAAACTACGGACGCAGGTTGGACGGCAACGTCTCCATCTTGGCGTTTCGATATCGCAATCGAGCAAGACCTAATTGAAGAAGTAGGTCGTATCTACGGTTACGATAACATTCCAAACCAAGCGCCTAAAGCGGCACTTAAAATGAATGACCACAAAGAAGCTGACCAACCGCTTAAGCGCGTTCGTGATCTTCTTGTAGACCGTGGCTACCACGAAGCAATCACTTACAGCTTCGTAGAACCAGAGCAGCAAAAACTTGTTGTACCTGGTGTTGAGCCGCTAATCCTGCCATTCCCAATCTCTGCGGATATGTCAGCAATGCGTCTTGGTCTAATCCAAGGTCTTCTAAACACAGTTGTTCACAACCAGAAGCGTCAACAGTCTCGCGTTCGTCTATTCGAATCAGGCCTACGTTTCATCCCTGAAGAAACAGCTGAAAACGGTATGCGCCAAGAAATGATGCTTGCGGGCGTTATCTCTGGTACTCGTGGCGAAGAGCATTGGGACGTTGCAACTAACACTGTTGACTTCTTTGACCTGAAAGGCGACCTAGAAGCCGTTCTAGAGCTAACAGCGAACGAAAAAGCATACAGCTTCAAAGCAGCTAAGCACCCAGCACTTCACCCAGGTCAAACTGCGGCTATCGTAGTAGACGGCAAAGAAGTGGGTATCATTGGTACTGTTCACCCAGAACTAGAGCGTAAGTTTGGTCTTAATGGCCGTACTATCGTATTCGAAATCGAATGGGCAGCTATCAATACTCGCGTGCTTCCAGAAGCAGTAGCCGTATCTAAGTTCCCTGCAAACCGTCGTGATATCGCGGTTGTTGTTGATGAAGCAGTAGCTTCTGGCGACATCGTAGAAGCGTGTATCGCAGCTGGTGGCGAATTCCTAACAGACGCTAAACTGTTCGACGTTTACGTAGGTAAGGGCGTAGAAGAAGGCAAGAAGAGCCTAGCTATCGCACTGACTCTACAGTCTGTAGAGCGCACACTAGAAGACGCAGACATCGCTGGTTCAGTAGATGCTATCGTAGCTTCAATCTCAGAGAAATTCGGCGCAGCACTTCGCGACTAATCTCTTCTGATAGATAGAAAAATCAAAGGCCTCGCATTGCGAGGCCTTTTTTGTTTCGGTTGGGTAAGGAAATGGATGCTAACTCGTTATTGGATATCAATGAGTTTCAAAAACTCTAACAACAGCGATTCATGAATAAATATAGGTATGGCAAGTCGACTAACTTGGTGTTCAGTATTAACGGGATAGAGCAGATTCAAAAAACGACGTTTCTAGCTTTCTACAACTTAGCCACTTGCTGAAAAATCTTTGATATCAGACTCTATATCCTTAATTTGTCTGCTTACCTTTTTGTGAAAAGCAAAGTCTATTTGGTCTTGTCTCATCCCTTTGAGGTTGTACCCGAAGTATTTCGCTAACACCTTACCCTTATCTTCTATAGTGAAAATGTCAAAATTTGGGACGTATTTAGTCTGCCTCTTTCTGTGAGATATCTCATGAAAGGCTCTAACAAATTTTTTAGGTTTCATATCTACATCAAATCTTTTACATAATGGTCTAGTTTATGTAGCACTTGCTCGTCATTTATTTCTGAATAGAAAAACAGCCATCCCTTACATTTATCTTCGAAAACACAGCCCGTAATTCTTAGGTTAATACGCCATGTTAAAAACTCTTTGCTTTGTTTTTTCAGAATATTTAAAGCTTGTAAATAACCCAACTAAAGACTCTTTAAGCCTTTCGATGTTGCCGTCTTTTACTGAAACATTACAGCTATCAAACTGGTAACCTAAATAATCAAAACCATCAGCTATTTCAGCAATTTTTGATTTGTGGGGCATCTCTATTGGACAGTGAATCTCTAAATTATTTTCTGCGTATTTAGCAATAACAAGCTCAGCGATTTTTTCTGCATCTTCATAGTTACACAAGATTAAAATATCATCGACATATCTAAAGCTTAGTGTGTTAGGCATGTTGTGAAGGAGTTTATCTAAGTCTTGTAGATAAATCGCAGCTAGGATATTCGAAATAGCTAACCCTTGAGGTACACCTATTTCGGATGGTTTATCATCATTTTTCGATGACGTTACCGTTGGAGCTTTGATTGCTGAGAATATGACATTCTTAATGTCAGGGTGTGCTCGCAACCTTTTGTTTAGCTGTTTTTCAAGTAGATCGTGTTCTACACATGGGTAAAAGTTCGACACATCAAGCTTTACATACCCATCGTATATCTCTGTTTCTAGGCCCGATTTAATTTTCTTTACTACATTCTGGGGTAATTCGAAAGTTACACTTTGACGGCGTTGTTGATCAAATCAGCTAAAGGACGTATCTATCCTACGGAACTTACCTGTTAGTTTCTAATAGGCATACCTAGTCCTAGAACTTTGTTCATTGCTTTGACGTTTGCTAACGCCTCACCAACTTGAGCGTTATAACATCTCAAGCTCAATGTGCCGCTAGTCAGTCCTTTATATCGGGACATTGCCGTCTCAGAGATTGAACGGTCGTGGTAGCCAGAGTCAGTTTTCCATTGAGTTAGCGAANGATCTAAAGAGTACCGCCTATGGGATCGCACTTCGTCACAACAGAACTCGTTGTACTAAGCGATTGGATATCCTACTTCTTATTGCGTTGCTCGCTGAAATCTTGATGTGGTGGAATGGCCTCATTGCAGTACAAGCCAAGTGGCATTTTGACTTCCAAGCCAATAGCATTAAACACCGCCGAGTTCTATCCATACCTCGTCTAGGAAGAGAGGTACGAAATCATCGACGATATCAAATTAACGAATCCYAATATCAATGGGGAATGTTCGAATATCAAAGGCTCACACACAACGCAGGACTAGGGCAATTATGAGGGGATCCGTCAGCGCCTCACCAACTTGAGCGTTATAACATCTCAAGCTCAATGTGCCGCTAGTCAGTCCTTTATATCGGGACATTGCCGTCTCAGAGATTGAACGGTCGTGGTAGCCAGAGTCAGTTTTCCATTGAGTTAGCGAATCGTTTTTAAGTGCATCGACCACTTCATTTCGAGGGTGTCCCTCTTCCCAATAACCAGCATTTATTCTGGGAGGTATGAGAGGTTTGCAACCCTTGTTTTGCAATACTTCATGGCACTTTTT
>NZ_JAKEUW010000049.1:0-41696 GCF_022398115.1 Vibrio sp. Isolate22
TCGAGAAAAGGTAACTGCTTGGATAATGCGGTTGCTGAAAACTTTTTTGCTTTACTCAAAACAGAGATGTATCACAACCAAAGCTTTGAAGATGCAGATGCTCTGATAGAGCAAATTAAAGAATACATCGAGTACTACAATACCAAACGTATAAAAGTGAAACTAAAAGGCCTGACTCCGATAGAATATCGAACTCAGGCCTTGAAAGCCGCTTAACAGAAATGTCCAACTTTACGGGGTCACATCAATGAGCAGGCTTTTTAGTCTGTGATGTATTCGTCTCTCTTAACGAGAATTAGGTACGCTCAGCTAGATACGCTTCGTAATCTGGAATCTCGATAATCACTTCTTCTTCTAGCATTGAAGAGTTGAAAAGGAAGTTCGCAGTCGCGCGGTTGGTTGCAACTGGAATGTTCCAAACACTCGCGATACGCAGTAGTGCTTTTACATCAGGGTCGTGCGGTACGGCATTAAGTGGATCCCAGAAGAAAATCAGCATATCGATTTTGCCTTCTGAAATCAGAGCGCCAAGTTGTTGGTCACCACCCATTGGGCCACTGATCATGCTCTTGATTGCTAAACCTGTCTCTTTGCTTAGCAGAGAACCCGTTGTACCAGTCGCATAAAGGAAGTGGCTTTGTAGCTTCTCTTTATTCTCTTTTACCCATCTTAGTAGCTCAGGTTTGAAGTGGTCATGAGCGACTAGAGCGATATGCTTATGCGTTGGCATAGTACGCGTTGTTTTTTGCATGAATTTTCCCTAAATTATCGTTCGTATTTTTATTGTTATGAGTGCTTAACTCAATATAACACTATGGATTCACACTGAATACCGGCCGAAACTCAGAAGGTGACAATGAATCGGCAATAATTTGATCTTTGAGTGTTGCAGGGGTAAGAGCTTCAATTTTTGGTGCGCTGTGCATCTCGTAAGGCTGCCCTCGCAAGTAACTCACCGCTTGTTTAACCGACAAGCGCCCCTGTTCCACCATCTTGTCTGTTGGTGCAAAAAGTACCTTTTTTCGCAGTAAGCCACGGTAAGTACCATGACTCAAATAGCTGGAAATCAGACCAATTTCATCGGTTTTACCCGCCGCTCTTAGCTCACTGATTGCAGCCTCTATAGCAACGGCACTACCAACGATGTATTGAACCTTTGCTTGTTCTATCACTTGTTGTACAAGGTTGCGTTGCAGCTCTTTGTCGTTGTCAGCCCAATAGCTCACATCGATTTTTATATCGCTATCTTTAATCGCGTCATAGAATCCTAATGCAACAGGTTTGGTGCCACCGCTTGCTTGAGGGCCAAGCAATAATGCAATAGGGGTTTCGCCAGAGCCAGTTGGATGAAGCTTCGCTAAATACTCACCTACTTGAAAGCCCATCTGATACCAATCAACACCAACTATACCTTTCAGTACTTTTTGCTGCTCTTTGCTTAACGTCAATTCATTCACTGTTGCAAACACAGGTGTCGAACCAACCCAGTCAGTAAGGTTATCGTGATAGGCGTCTGGTGATACAGTGCCTAAAATAATGGCATCGGCACCCCATTTAGTACACAGGACGAGTTGTGAGGCTTGTTTGCCGATGTTTGGATAGCCGCCAGCTTCTAGCACTCGTAGCTCAACCTGCAATTTTTCGGCTTCGGAAATCATGCCGTAATTCACAGATAACCAATAGGAATCCTTGAGGTGTGGGTAGATGGCGCAAATCTTCTCTTTTTGTGACGTCGCAGTCGCCGGTTTGATAGGGCTTAATGGCTCATCAGCACTAGCGGAAGAGGCGGCTAACGCAAGTAAAGATAAAAGAAGTTTTGACGCGAAGGATTTAGTGCGCATGAATTGCCGTTTTATTGGTTTTAGATAAGAAACACTGCAAAATATAGCGTATTCTGCAGGGGTAAAGAAGAACGTTTTAAGGTTTAGGTTTTATGTTGTTAGCTTCAGCAAGTATTGGACGCAAGCTGCTGGCCTCATTTTTAGTGATGGCGATGCTCGTTCTTTTGTCTGCATTGATCGGGGTATCTGGATTTAGCTTTGTTGCAAAAACAGAGAGAAACGTTGTTGATTCAGCGCTACCAGCGATGATTGAAGCTCGTCAGGTTTCTGAGTTGAGTAATCGCATTATTTCGTCTGTACAAACCCTCTCTAATGCGAGAAATGAAGCTGAGCGAAAAGAAGCAGGCACACTGTTGTTCGATCAACTAGAAGCCTTGTTACAACACATCAAAGATTTGGGTGTCGATAGCTTTGATTCAGAACTGCTGCATAAACTTGAAAATAACGTGCAGAGTGTAATCAATACGCTGGCGGAGCTGGGTGTTTCAGTAGAACGTAAACTCTGGCTAACCAAAGAGCTGTCATCTCGTGTTGAAGAGATGCGCCTATTGGCTGAAGAGCTAGAACAGCTGACTCGAACTCAAGTGCTGAATACCGCAACCATAGCCGTTGCCAACGTTACCCATATCTATGACCTGCTAGAGACCAAAGAAACCGATAAAGCCTATCAAGCCTTAGATGCGCTGGTGGAAGTCGACCTTGACCTCTCAGAGCGCCTGCACGAATTGCACTTGCTGGCGTTCAAAATGCTCAACCAAATTGAGGAAACTCAAACGGTAACCAATGTTGAGCGTATCCATCAAATCCAAACTGAGTTTGAATCTAATCTTAGAATCATGGTTCGTCGTGTTAAAGCGGTAGAAGATCCAACACGTTCAGAGCAGATGTCCCAGCTTCTGGAAGAGCTACAAAAACGCCAAGTGGTGTTTGATATCTCACTGGAACAGTATGAGAACACCAAAAAGTCTGAGCTGTTGATGCAGAATACCTTGAAGTTATTCTCACAGCTGAACACGACAGTAAACCAACTGATCGATGACTCCAACCTGAGTACGAAAAAAGCGGTAGATGAACTGACTTCTACGTTAAGCCTCGCGCAATGGTCGCTCTCTGTGATCTCTATTATTGGCTTGGTGATAGTGGCGTTTATTGTATGGCGCGTGGTGTATGTGTCGGTCGTAAAACGCCTTGCTGAATATTCGGCAGCCCTGATGTCGATTGCACAAGGACGCCTTAATATTGATATCTCAGTAAAAGGTAATGATGAGCTGGCGCACATGGGTGAAGCAATCATCACAGCAAGAAATACGGCGCAGGCGCTACAAGTAGTGGCTGTGGGTGAGGCTAAAGCGAAACGAGAGCTGGAAGAACATAAAGAGCACCTTGAAGAGCTGATCACTGAGCGAACCTACCAACTCCAAAAGACTAACGAGAAGTTGAATGTTGAGGTAACCAACCACGCGAAGGCGCGCAGTGCTGCTGAACAAGCGAGCCGCGCTAAATCAGCCTTCCTTGCGACCATGAGTCACGAAATCAGAACGCCGATGAATGGGGTATTGGGTACAGCCCGTTTGCTAAAAGATACCGGATTGAACCCTTTACAATCTGGCTATGCTGACATCATCAATCGCAGTGGTAAGAACTTATTAGCTATCCTCAACGATGTATTGGACTACTCTAAAATTGAAGCCGGACATCTTGAGATAAGGCTTGCGTCTTTCGACTTGCACCAAATGGTTCAAGACACCTATCAATTGATGGAAGGGCGCGCAGCCGAGAAGAAGCTTGGTTTTAGCTACCATATTGAAAGCGATGTACAACGTTACTGGCGCGGTGACGTCACTCGTATTAGCCAAATATTGAATAACCTGGTTGGTAACGCGATTAAGTTCACTGAAAAGGGCGATATCGACATCTTCATCAGCTTAGATCTCGAAGATGAAAACCGCGTGATGTTTGAAGTATCCGATACGGGTGTTGGGATACATGAAAGCGAACAAAAATGCTTGTTTGATGCGTTTAGCCAAACCAACAGTGGTCGAAACACAACGGGTGGCACTGGATTAGGTCTGGCGATCAGTAAGCGCATCATGTTGGCAATGGACGGTGATATTGGCGTCCATTCAGAAGAAGGGGAAGGCAGTCAGTTCTGGTTCTCCTTACCACTTCAAGCTGGCGAAAAAATCGAAACTAAAGCTGCAGTGGTTGAAACTTGCATTCGAGCTAAAGTGCTGTTGATTGAAGACAACCCAGTGAACTGCATCGTTGCTGAAGGCTTCTTAAACAACCTGGGGCATGAGGTCGTGATTGCCACAACCGGACAAGAAGCTCGTGAGATATACAGCGAACAGGTCTTCGATATTGCGCTAGTTGATATCAACCTTCCAGACTGTGATGGTGTTGACCTCATTCAGCAACTTAAAGATATTGAGGTTCAATCATCTGCTTTAGGCCTATTGCCAGAGAGCTCGGCACAGTATGCACCTCCTATGGTAGCGGTATCGGCTCATGTGTTTAATGAAGAAGTAGAAAGTTATTTGGCGAATGGGTTTGATGGCTTCTTACCAAAACCTCTTGAGAAAGAAGCGCTTGCAAGGCTGATAGTGACTCAGCTAGATGGCAAGACCTTGTTATTACCACAGCCCGATCCTAATGATTCAACCTGTAAGAGAAACGAGCACGGGTTTTGTGAAAAGCGTATTGAGAGCGACGTTATAGTCGAAAGCGAAATTGAACAGCCAGACCAAGAGGAAAGTCCTGTGACCATTTCTGATAGCAAACTGATAATTGATAACAAAGTAATCGAAGGCGACTTGTCTATTCTTGGTTTGGACAAAATGAAGCAGATTGTCGGGCTCTTTGAACAAAGCAGCCTTGAAACGTTAAAAGAAATGGCTGACGCCAATGATGCGGAGAACGCCCGTGAGGTGAAATCGCTCGCTCATAAGCTCAAAGGGTCAGCGGGCAGCTTAGGACTATTAGCCCTGTTTGATGTGTGTAAAAACATTGAGATTAGCAGTGAGCCATTAACGCAATACAGAGATAGCGCTGAAGAGTTAACGAGGTTAGTTAAAGATTCTCTAGCGGCGTTGCAACAACATGTCTGATATTGAATGTTCTCTGCCACATATTGAGCTTCTTAGGCTAAGCTGAGCTCTGTCTAACTGAGCATCCAGAAACAAAAAAATCCTCTGCTAAGACAGAGGATTTTTGTTTTTAAGGCGATGCTTCAGACTAACGGTTTTCGAAGCGGTTGTAGTCCAACAGGCCAAACTCAATTGGTTGGTCTTGTTGGTACCAACGATGCACTCGGTCACTGAATGGCCAGAAGTCACTAGAGCTGCGTCGGATGGCAAACTTATCGAGTAGCGCCACGTAATCTTCTTCAGTTTGTAAGTTTTGTAGAGACTTCACTAGAGTTGGAATTTCCTTCTCTGTCAGTGATAGGTAAGCGGCTGGATAGCTGCCTACAATGCCTCGGACGAGCGTTAAGTCGTCATTAGCGTAATCTCGGTTACCTTCTTCGTTAAACAGGCTGGAAATGTTGCTATGAGCGTTGTTGTGAATCATGGTGAACAGTTGTTCTTCACCGTTTTCTCCCTCAATCATGATCATCACGAGTTGAGGCACATGGCGTAGGCCTTCACCTTTCACCAAGCTCACCTGTTTAAGTAGCGCTTCATTTTTACGGCTAAAGCCTGTATCGACGATCTCATAACGGTCATTGAGTATCGGACTCAACTTATCTTTCAACTTATCGAGCAGCTCGCGTTTTGGATCGGCCGTTTTGTACACCACGCTAGTTGGTTGATCAAAAGGTGCGATATTACGTTGCAAGAAATCGCTCAACTGGACGCTTTGATTTTGGTACCAGCTTGAGTGCTCAAGGTGTCGTACATCTTTTGGTAACAGGGTTAAGAAGTTACTTTCACCTTCAAGACGTAAGAAGTCCATAAACATACGAGTGATAAGCTGGTGGCCAAAGTTTCCGTAAACATCGAAGCCAGCTACAAGTAGGTAATGAATTCTTTCTAAAAGTGCATAATCCAGAATCCACGCCGTTTTAGGTTGAGGACCCACTAAGCCTTGCACGACCGATGCGCTGTCAAAGTGACGGAAAACAGTAAGGGCAGCGTTCGGGTTAGTACCATTGCCATCCCAGATAACGTCTGTCGTTAAGTTCTCACCATTCTTAAACCACTTGTTAGCAAAGTCTGATTTACCTTCCAGGTAGCGTGCTTGCTGTTTTGAATATCTAACCCAGTTCGTTGCAGGAACCGTGTTACTTTCAAGTTCACTAGGAAGCTTAAGATTGTCACGTTGGCTTGCATAGAAGGCGTTGATCTCTGGAAGATCGGCCTTGTCTGGATCAATAAAGAATACCCAGAATCGGTCGTTAATCACGTTTAATGCCAACTGACCACGACACACAGGGCCTTTAATGTAAGCCATGATGGTGTTCTGAGCGTTGTCGAGCATAAACTTAAAGCGAGAGTTTACAGGCAAGGCTTCAAACGAGGTCATTGGGTTCGCGGCAACATCAATATCGTAACTTGGCAGCTTATCTACAGTGTAATCGGCATCAACGAACCAAGTGTTCCAGTTTTTCAGGCGTTCTTCATTGAGGGCGAAAGGCATGTGTGTCTTGTCGACAATTGTGCCTTGCTCAGGGATAAGACGGTAGTACACACGAGGGACTTTTGGATCATCATAAGGGCGACGAGTGGTGATACGCTTGACCGGTTCGCCAGGAGGTGTAGCAGAACGAACAATCGAGAAGAAGCGTGTCGGTTGACCTAATTCTGAAAAATAAACGTGTGATAAGAACAGGTGTTCGTAGATGTAACGTGCTGAAAGTTGGCTCTTTCTTGAACTCTTGTTAAGGAACTTTTCGTAAGTATTAACCAGCTCTTGCTCAGCTTCACTTAGCGGAATATGTTCGTTCATCAAAGCGCCATTTTCTAGCCAGCTCATCAGAGTTGCGTATTCTGTCTTGTCTAAGTTAGGCATACCATAAGGCATACCCCACGTAGGGTAATCTCTCTCATATTGAGCGTACTCTTCGATAGTCGGACACTGCTGGTCACGATCGATTGAAAAGTCAAAGCCTTCTAGCTGCGTTTGCTCCGGAAGTGGGTGGTTTTCTTTCTGTATCAACATACGAGAGACAAGCCCAGCATCTAAGTTGGCGGTCGAGTTCTGCATACGTTCATTGAGTACAGGATGGAAATCAGCGTCGCGCCACTCTTGTGTGGTTAACGCATCTTCAAATAAGCGAGTGGGAGCCGATGCCGTTAAACGCGTACCTTGATAAACGAGTGCTTTACTTGCACCTCGGTCGATACCTTCGACAGAAGACATTTTAAGTTGGCAAGGTGCATCGTAACAGGCGTGACAAACCACACATCGGTTATCAATGATCGGTTTAACTTCGTTGAGAAAGTGTTGCGATTGAGCTGAAAGGATAGGAGTTTGGCGATCACGAACTTGTTGTTCGCCAAACAGCTCATCGAAGTTTAGTCCCGCGTACACGGCACAACCTGAGAACACGCTGACAAGAGACAAAATGAAGAGTTTTTTCAAATTCATACGTACTTAGATATTTGGCATTTTTTCTAATTATATCGAAAATGATTGAAAATGCTCATGTTCTGACAATTTTGTAGACAAGATCTCTATAGGATTGAGTGATTCGCTAGGCTTGGCTGCGGGCATAGAGCTCAGTATTTAGGTCTACTGATTAACGTAACAAACAGAAAAGGGGACTGAGAGTCGCTCAAATTCCTTTATCCAACGCCATTGGTTATCTTGTAATTTGTCTCCAGGGCCTTTGACTTCTATCCAGTGAAATTGGCCATCTTTAAAAGCGATCAAGTCAGGCATTCCGGTTCTAAACAGTTTTAGGTCACTCAATATGACTTTGAAGAGATCGATCAGCAATGCTCGTGGTACTGAGTGAATGCTACGTTCGATGAGTGCTTTAGGGAAGTGATTCCAATGCACAAACGGATTAGCAATGCCAAGCTTTTTATCATAGACATCGAGCAAGTGATCAATGCCTTGATTCGAGATGGTTTGGATTACAGCATTGATTTGCAATTCACGTTTTTGTTGAAAGTCTGAGTGATAGAGATCCAATGGTCGATATTGGTAGCGGTTGATAAATGCACCCTCTACATCAGAGAAAATTACATCCCAAAACGTCAAGCCGAATAACCCACACAGAAAGCTGTTCTCTGAAAAATAGACTTCCCAACCTTGAGCTTCAAAATGTTGCTTAACGGCAAGCTCAACTCTGGTTTGGCTTAGGTCTAGTTCCAACCTAATTTGTTCGCAAATTGGCTTTGAAGCGCGTGGAACCTTTTGTCCCTGCTTGCGTAGCAACCTTTGCTCAAGCTTAACGGCGACTTCCAGTTCTGATACGTCAGATGGATTGGTTTGCATCTCCGTGACGGTGTCACTCATTAGGTTTAGCTCATCTTGCTTGTCGTAGATGCGAGCAAGCCGCTCTCTGCTCGGTGGAAGTGATGATTGCTTAAACCAATGGATGGCTTTTTCGTTCTGATTGAGCCTTTCGAGATCACGAGCAATGTCATTGATCAGGCGTGAGCGCTTTCTCGCGATGGTGCGATGTTCTGATTCGCACGGCAAGGATTGCAAAAGGTGCTCAAGAACGTCGCAGCCCTTACGGTCGCCTTCATAATATTGGCGTTGAACGTCGCGCATTGAGAGCAGTTGGTTGAGCTGCTCTCTGGAGTTGAAGAAGCGACGCTGCTTACTCAATGGGTAGTTTTCAAAGGTGTTGAGGCCAAGGTCGCTTAATACGAACTGACTGAGATCTTGGTATGTATTGGCGAAGAAGAGTAGCAGTAATACATCGATAACTTCAGCTTCATTAACATGGATACAGTCAAATGTTAACGCTTCATAATTATCAAAAGGTTGTTGAGTCAGCAGTCCTAATAGCACGTCTTTTTTAGCCGACTTACTGCTTTTGAGGGTAGGGAATACGTTGACTAGCTCAGGCTTGGTGAGCAAGTGTAAGCCCAACTCATGCTCTGTGATGACAAGGTTGTGCGAAGCTTTAGGATTACTCAGCGCAATAAAGCCTGATGTACTTAGCTCTTGCAGCGCATCGGAGAGATTGGGTATTTCAACGTAGTCGAGTTTATCACTGCGAAACCAGCACCCCTTACGAGACAGAAAACGAACCATTAAACACTGGCTAGGTGTAGAAAGGCGCTTGTAACTTTGTAGCCAACGAGTTTCATCGGCGCTCAGCAAGTCAGGGTAGTGCGTTTGAGCGTGTTCAATCAGTCGATTGAAGTTGTCGAGATAGTAAGTTGGGTGTAGTTGAGGAGTGGATTCTAATGTCACTTGATACGTCGCTTGATACAAAAAGAGCCTAACCCTAAGGTTAAGCTCTTTCTTTTCAAATTCAATCTTTTATCAGATTAAGCTTGAGATGCTTTTAGCTCAGCAACTTTTGCTTCAGACATTGGCTTAGTGATGATTGCTAGAACAATACATACTGCCATCATTGCTGCAGAGATAGTGTAAGCAAGACCGTAGCTGTCGCCGTTAGTCATCGAGTAACCAACAACCGCTGTACCGATTGCACCACCGATACCCCATGCCGTGTAAAGCACGCCGTAGTTAGTACCGTAGTTTTTAAGGCCGTAGAACTCAGCTGTAAGCGTTGGGAATACCGCTAGTAGAGTACCGTAACCAACCGCTGCAACCGCTGTACCGATGATTAGTGTGAACTCAGTGTTAAACGTAGCGAATAGAGCCATGTTTGCGCCTTGCAGGATGAATGCAAGTAGAAGAGTACGAACGCCACCGATCTTGTCAGCAAGCATACCAGCAGCAACACGACCGCCTGAGTTAAATACAGCAAGGATAGAAGCAAGGTAAACCGCGTTTGGTAGGTTTGCTTGAGCGCTTGCGATACTTGTTATGTTACCGATGATCATTAGACCAACAGAAGCTGCGAATGCGTACATGATCCATAGAGAGTAGAACTGAGGAGTCTTCAGCATTACTTTCCAAGATAGGTCTTCGCTCTTCTTAACAGCTTTTGGAGCTTGGCCAGCTTTTACTTTTGGTTCAGCTGGAGCGTAACCCGCTGGTGGGTTGTTGATTGTTGCTGCTAGAGGTACTGCGATTGCTAGTACACCAACACCAAGAATCTTAAAGCTTGTTTGGATGCCCATGCTCTCGATAAGAGCAGCAGTAACTGGAGCAAGGTAAATTGCCGCTAGACCGAAGCCTGCTGCGATAAGACCGTTAACCATACCTTTCTTAGAAGGGTGGAACCACTTCATTGCAGAAGGAGAAAGACATGCGTAACCGAAGCCGATACCCGCACCAGCCATAACACCGAATGTGATGTTTAGCATTAGTGGAGAAGTCGCAAAGCCTGATGCGATCATACCAAGGCCAGTAAGAGCTGTACCAAGAATTAGGATCTTACGTGGACCCATGCGGTCTTGTAGGATACCAGCAACAAGAAGACAGATAGAGAATGTGATTGTTGCAGTCGCGTATGGTGCTGATGCTTCAGCTGCAGACCAGCCTTCACCTTGTAGGGCTTTGTTAAATACACTCCAAGCATACAGGATGCCAAGACAAAGGTTGATACAGAAGCCTGCTAGCAGGATACGTGTAGCTTTATCAATCTTGCTCATTTTTATTCTCAGTTTTGTCTTTGGTCTAGTGAGAGCCACAGGACTAAAGACGGGTTATTGTGATTGTTTCTTCAAAATTAGTTTGCGTTTATCAACAGATAGCGCAAAAGAGCGCGGATTATAACCAATAAAAATGTGATTGGAATCTCTTTTTCCATTTTTATCAAAATTAAACTTGAGTTGTTAAAGAACTGTTTTTTATGCGTGTTGCAGTTGTTGTTAACACCTTTCTTTTTTGTACACTTTGCTGGTTTAGGCTCCAGTATTCATGCTTTTACCTAATCTCTTCCTGCTAGTGCCCCTACAAACCGTGCTGTCATCACATCATTGCAATTAATTTTAAATTATTTCTGTGGTTAATTTTGTGTAACAAAATAAATCAAATTGGACGTTAATCGCCACAACCCCAGAGGGGACTTAGTTTGTTGAATTTATGGGTGTTAATTAATTGTTAACGCGGCGCTTTGTGTTTCTTGTTGGTTACAATTTGTTCGTTTTTTGGGCTTGTTTTGTCCGTAAAAAGTGGGAAAATAGTCTGCAAACTGAGATTTCAAATTTGAAAGGATGCGTTTCTAGTCTACTAAGAGGCAAGTGTTATGAAACTATTTTTAATTCTACTGATGTCGATTACTGGTGGTGTAGCAGCCGCTGATCATATTCATTCTTTCTTATTCGGTTTCTACATTGCAGCACTTGCAGTGGGAAGTTGCTACTGGCTTGCATTCCGCAGCACACGTTTCCCTCAGTTAGCTCTAGTGCTTCTATTATGTGGCTTCTTTGCTAAAATCGCGGTAACAGTGGTAGGTGTGTCATGGGGTATCTCTAACGATATTATCCAGTCACCATTCATCTTCTCATTGTCTTACCTGTTCTTCTTAGTGGTTGTGTCTTACGTGTGGTTCTCTTACCGCGATAAGCTGACACTAAAGAAGCGTGAGAAACAGATTGAAGAGTCTCGCAAGCAAGCTGCAGCATAGTTAAAAACAGATTTTCAAAAGCCTTCTTCGGAAGGCTTTTTTGATCCTGCGAGATTTTATTTGGCCGCAGATAAAAGAAACCCCAGTATGGCGACATACTGGGGTTTCTTGTTATCGAGCCTGAAATGAAGAGCGTTTTACTTTTTCATCATCTTCGCTAGGTCAGCAAACGGGTTATGTGTTGCCGTTTGGTGGTCATCTAAACGTGCTGTGGCATCGACGCCGTAGCGCTCGTGGTCTGTGTATTTTGAATGTTCATGATCGTGACAGTAAAGGCACAATAGTTCCCAGTTACTGCCGTCTTCAGGGTTATTCGTGTGGTCATGGTCGACGTGGTGAACCGTTAGCTCTCTTAGGTTCGAGTAAACAAACTCACGTGCGCACTTACCACAAACCCAAGGGTAAAGTTTGAGTGCTTTCTCACGGTAACCTTGCTCTTGGCGAGCGTATGCCGCGCTTGAGCCATTGTAATCTGAAGACATTGCCAAATTCCTATTTGTTGTAATCAGTCGATATTATCACAGCTTTATTGAAGCTCTAGAGGTGTTGTCACTAAATGATACTTTGCTTTAACCAACATCAATTTTACGCTGGGCTGGTTTGCGAACGCTTAGACAAAGGGGGCTGTATGTTGGATATGTCTTTCTGGAATAAGGCATGCTTAACAGTTTGAAAAGAAAACGCATTGAGGGGTTTTAACCGAGTAAATGTGACCTAATATCTGTTGGTAAGACCCTATACTAATAAGGAAATATCATGTCAGAACAATACACACCACCTAAAGTGTGGGTTAACGATGCTGCCGGTGGTAACAAGTGGGCAAATATTAATAGCCCTGAATCTGGCGCTCGATTCGACAAAGATCTGGCTGTTGGTGAACATGCTTTGCAACTCTACTCTCTTGGCACACCTAATGGCCAAAAAGTGACGATCATGCTTGAAGAGCTACTAGCCGCGGGCGTGAAAGAAGCTGAATATGATGCGTACTTGATCAACATTGGAGAGTCGGATCAATTCTCTTCTGGTTTTGTTGGCGTAAACCCTAACTCGAAAATTCCTGCTTTGGTTGATAAATCTGGCAATGAAGACGTCAACGTTTTTGAATCGGCTTCCATCCTAGTTCATTTGGCTGAAAAGTTTGGTCACTTCTTACCGAAAGAGGGCGCTGCTCGCACTCAAACGTTTAACTGGCTATTCTGGGCACAAGGCTCAGCCCCATTCCTAGGTGGTGGCTTTGGCCACTTCTACGCTTACGCAGACGAAAAGCAAGAGTACCCAATTAACCGTTTCGCGATGGAAGCTAAGCGTCAACTAGACGTACTGGATAAGCAGCTAGCAAACAGTACCTTTGTCGTTGGAGAAGAGCTGACTATCGCTGATATGGCGATTTGGCCTTGGTATGGCAACCTAGTGCTCGGCAACCTTTATGACGCCGCTGAGTTCTTACAAGTGGAGTCTTACACCAATGTCGTTCGCTGGGCGAAGTTGCTAGAAGCGCGTGAAGGCTTCCAACGTGGTCGTATTATTAACCGCTCATGGGGCGAAGAGTGGGAGCAAGTACCAGAGCGACACTCGGCTGAAGACATTGATAACGTGCTGAAACTAAAGCCTTAGTTTTTATTTAAGGTAGATAAAAGCGCCACATATTCTTTTGGAATGTGGCGCTTTGTTGATCCTGTACCTAATCAATTTAAGTCTTATTATTACAAATTGGTAAAAGTGATTTTATTTAAATTGGGATTATCATTAATTATGTTATAAATATAATGCGTTCCATCAGAAAGGTTTGGCCTTTAGGCATGGTGGGTAAGCGAATGTTGAAACAGAAAGAAAAAATTGTTGTGGTTGGTGGAGGTGCTGCTGGCCTTGAATTGGTTACGCGTTTAGGTCGTGACAAACGTTATGACGTGACACTCGTTGAGCCGTCGTCACATCACTACTGGAAACCTCGCTTGCATGAAATTGCAGCAGGAACATTCGACGAAGAGCTCGACGCTGTTAGCTACTTCCAGCATGCATCTTGTAATGGCTACACTTACGTACAAGCTTCAATGAGTGGGTTAGAGCGTGCTAACAAAGTCATCCAGTTGAACCACTTTAGCGGTATGACTCAAGAGCTCGAATACGACTATCTCGTAATCGCTGTAGGTGCCATCAGCAATGACTTTAAAACAGAAGGCGTCAGTGAACACTGTTTATTCCTCGATTCAGCAGGGCAAGCACAGAAAGCTTGGCAGGAAATCAACCCTCTACTGAGATCAAGCAGTCAGCGTAAAATTTCAATTGTTGGCGCAGGTGCAACTGGTGTTGAGCTGGCGGCAGAGCTGGCAAAAGTAAGCGCTAAGCTACAGCGTTACCGTCAGGAAGGTAGCCTTGAAATCACCTTAATTGAAGCGGCAGAACGCGTGTTACCTGCTGGGCCAGAATGTATGTCGAAACGAGTTCATGAAGCTCTGGTAAAACAAGGCATTAACGTTAGAACTGGGACTCGAATTCAAAGAGCAGAAGAGGCGAAATTAGTCACTTCAGAAGAAGAGGTTATTTCAGCAGATCTGCAAGTATGGGCTGCTGGTATTAAATGTGCGGATTGGCTAAGTGAATTAGACGGTTTAGAAACGAATCGAATCAATCAATTAGTCGTTGAGCAGACACTAAGAACGACCAACGATAGCGATATTTTTGTGATTGGCGATAGTGCAGAGTGTCCGCAACCGGATGGTTCTTTTGTTCCACCAAGAGCTCAAGCTGCGAATCAAGCCGCAGGTCACTTGGCTCAGCAGTTCAAGCGTTTAGCGAAAGGCAAGGCATTACAACCATTTGTTTTCCACGATGGAGGCATGTTGGTAGCGGTTGGGCATGACTATGCAGTCGGTGCTCTCATGAATGACAAAGTGCTTTTGCGTGGCAGATTAGTGCGAAACCTTTACGACACAATTTTCCGTTTACATCAGCGAGTCTTGTTTAGTTGGGGTAGGGTGACAGCATTGGTTGTTCTGAAAAGGTTGAAATGCGCGTTGAATCCATACAGTAAAAAGATTTAGTCATCGCGTATTTGTTCTAGGAAGCAATACTCCTACTATTCACCCCTATAAAACGCCACGCTCAGAATTGAGTGTGGCGTTTTTTTAGAGGTCGCTCTAGTTGCTCAATCGTGGCGAGTTTACTTTTCTATAGAAATTGATTCTAAAGCACCCCCTAAAACAACAATTTAACTTCTCGTTAATGATCAAAATTTGTTTCTCAAGAATTAATTGTTATGTTATAACGTACCAGTTAAATTCTTGGTGAGTATTATAAAAGGAAAAATACAGTGAATAAAAAATTGGTTTCTCTAGCGATTGGTAGCATTCTTTCTGCCCCTGTTTTTGCTGATACGCTGTCAAACCCACAAATTGGCGTTGTTCTTGATGGTTATTATCAAGATGGTCAACGTAATAACTCGGAGCGTGACGAAGGCTTTGGTCTTGGCCATACAGAGTTGAACATGTCTGCGAATATTGATGACAAGTTCCATGGCTCTTTGACTACAGTTATTGAAACTCACGATGATGAGACTGAATTACTGCTCGAAGAAGCTTTCATTGAAACACTGACGATGCCTTACGGTTTAAGCATTCGAGGTGGTCGTTTCCTATCAGATTTTGGTTACCTGAATAACCAACATATGCATACTGATAGCTTTGTTGAGCGTCCTGCGGCTTACCGCACATTCTTAGGCTCTCATTATTACGATGATGGTGTTCGTGCGAACATCGTTCTTCCTACAGATCTGTATGTGAAGTTTGGTGTTGAAGCGCTAAGTGGTAGCAAGATGTCTTCTGTTGATGATGGCTCTGACGTTGGTGTTTACACTACAACTCTTAAGCTGGGTGACGACTTTTCAGAGTCATCAAGCTGGCAGTTTGGTCTGAGCTACTTACGAAATGAAAACGGTAAAGTTCGTGAGTTTGGAGACCATGATCACGGGCATGACCATGACCACGATCATAGCCACGGCGCAGCGGTAACGGGCTCAAACTTATACGGTGCTGATTTTGTATGGAAGTGGGCTCCAAACGGTAACTACAAATACCAAAACTTCACGCTTGCAGCTGAGTACATGCTGTTGGATGGCATCGTTGATGACAAATACAAAAATGATGCGGAATCACCAGATACGCTAGCAGGCTATTATGTATCGGGTGTTTACCGATTCAGCCCAAGCTGGTCTGCTGGCCTGCGCTATGGTGAAGCGGAAAGCTATGATGGACACGCACATGGTGACCACATGCACTTTACTGCAATGAACGACAAAGAAGCGGATGCAATGATCGCTTGGGACTCATCTCATTTTGGTATAGTTAGAGCGCAATACTCTCGTGTTGAAAACCAAAGTAAAGAGACAGATAACGTATTTACCCTTCAGTATGTGATGACCTTTGGGGCGCACGGTGCTCATGCATTCTAGGAAATCTCTACTTACAATGGCAGCAGGTGTTGCCATTGTATCCTCATCTATAATTGTATCTTCGCCTGCAATGGCGTTGAATATTTTCGTTTGTGAGCCTGAATGGCAAGCACTTGTTCACAGTCACGCTCCTGATGCCAACATCTACTCGGCGACTACGGCTAAACAAGACCCGCACTATGTACAAGCAAGACCGTCACTTATTGCCAAAATGCGTCAAGCAGATATGGCGATGTGTTCTGGCTCTGAATTAGAAGTAGGCTGGTTGCCAATGCTGCAAGTACGCAGTGGTAACCCTGCGGTTCAAGATAGCGCGCCAACCATGTTATACGCGAGCGATATGGTTGGTATGCTTGATACCCATGACCATGTCGATCGAAGCATGGGAGACATCCATGCTCATGGAAATCCACATGTTCAGTTTGCTGCTGAGTATATGATTCCTATCTCCAGAGAAGTCACCAAACGTTTACAACTGGTTGATCCTGACAATGCACATATCTACATGCGAAATGGCATGAAGTTTCGTGCCAACTGGCGTAATAAATTGGCAGAGTGGGAAACCAAAGCTGAGCCGTTACAAGGTAAAAAAGTAGTCGGTTATCATGCCACGTATCGTTACCTTTTTGACTGGCTAGACATGGCACAAATTGCCGACTTAGAGCCCAAGCCAGGTATTTCGCCGACAACAGCGCATTTGCAGACGTTGACGAAACTTGATCCTGCTTCATTTGATGTCATCGTATATTCATCACATCAAGATAAACGTCCTGCCAATTGGCTCAATCAACAAACCGGTAAACCTATGGTTCAGTTACCACTTTCAGTTTCAGAAGGACAGAGCTTAGACGAGATGTACGATCAAGTGATTGATGATCTGTTGGATACATTGGTCGATTTAGAAACACCTAAGAGCTCGTGATGTGGATGGAATATAGCTGGCTGGCACCTGCCGTATTGTGTGGATTAATTGCATTAGTCGGTAACATCGTGCTTGGAGAGCAAGTTCTTAAGCGCCAGATCATCTTTATTGATCTAGCTGTCGCGCAAGTGGCTGCCCTTGGTGCTGCTTTGAGTCAATATTGGTTGAGCCGATATGCACTGTTTAGCGGCTCTTGGTTTGCAGAGATGATTGGCCCGTGGGTCATGTCATTGTTGCTATGCGGATTAATTGCGTTAATGGAAAAGCGTTACAAACAACACTTAGAACCAATGATAGGAAGTTTGTTTGTGGTATCGGCTTCATTAGCGATATTACTGGTAAGCAAAGATCCTCATGGTGCCGATTTTATTCAAGGCATTCTCAACGGGCAGCTGTTGTGGTCTACCTGGGATGACGTTTGGCCATTGGCAATAATCACGGCCGCGATGTTGGTGTTAATTAGCGTAAAGCCTGAATTTATGCAGGGTAGTGGCTTTTATCTTATCTTTGCTATTTTGATGCCGATCACCGTAAAGCTGACTGGTATATATTTGGAGTTTGCGTTACTGGTGATTCCCGCGTTGTGTGCAGCTGCGTATAAAGGTGTTCAGTTCTTTATCGCGAGTATTGGGATTGGCACTGTCGGTATTTTATCGGGCTTAGCGGTGTCGGCTTATTATGACTTACCGAGTGGCGCCAGCATTGTCATTACGTTGTTTCTTGCAGGGGTAATATTTAATACGGTGTCATTATTTCTTCGATACCTGCGAATTAACCGAACTGAACATATATGTCGAACTGACTAGGCTACTCTTCTGATGACTGATGACTGATGACATTGAGCTTGATAGCTCAAGGTATATAGTTTGTAAGCATATCGAAGGTAGAGCGAAAGACCGTGGGCATGAAACCGTTCATTTCTATAGAACAGGTGGTACTGGCATATTATATTTAGATTTAGCTATTGGAGGCTATTTAGGTATAAAATCGCGTCATCATAATTCTAAAGGATGGTGCCATGTACCACGGTCATATCTATTTCCCTCTGCGATTTGCAGAGCAAGCAGAAACACTGCGTCAAAAGATTCTATCTGAGCGTAAAGATGTATTAGAGACTTTCCCATTAATACAGCGCTTGGTTGGCCCGCATAAGATGCCGATGTTTGAGATTCATTTTGCGAATAAAGAATCAGGCATTGTCGAATGGCTTGAGCAAGAGCGTGGTGATATGTCGGTGCTGATTCACCCAGTAACTGGTGGTGAAGAAACGCTGGATCATACAGTGCGTGCGATCTGGCTTGGCCGTGAGCTAGGTGTATTCGAAGAGACACTGAGTAGCTAATTTAATTCGCGCCCGACAGTTTTTAGCTAATCAACGTACTTAGTAAGTATCGCTGCTGTCGGGTGTAGCTCTCAGATTCTTCTCCAAATAAAATATCCTCCTTCAATTATAAATCTTTCCTGCTGATCCTCAATTATGCTCTGCGATTCCTCAGTTAGCTAATACATCAAACACTCGATTTACTGGAGCCATTTCCCTTTGGGTTGCGTGTTATTTCTAATACAGCAATTTGGGACACTTTTTTCTATGTCGGATTGGTAATACTGGCGCCATATTCATTTATGGGCTCAATAATGCTATTCAAATATCCCATCTCTCTGCTAACGATTATTCGGCTTAATCCATTAAAGGTCGCCACGACTTGGTTAATGGTATTGGCTGAAAACGTGATGCTTATTCTGTTGCCATTGTTTATTGGTTACGCCATCGACGGCGTGTTAAACCAAAGTTTCCAGCCTTTAGTGATGCTGGCTGTGATTCTCTTTGTACTGGTCATTCTCAGCGTTGTTCGTCGTTTCTACGATACCCGTGTTTATGGGGCGATTCGTGTAAAACTGGCGAATATCGTGGAGCGAAACCTGCGTGGCTTGTCTGTATCAACCAAAGATGCTCGTCTCACCATGTCGCGTGAGCTGGTTGATTTCTTAGAAGACGATTTACCCGCTTTGATGACGACAGTGGTGCAGCTTGTTGCGACTGTGGTGATTCTCTCCACATTCCATTTCTCATTGGCGCTTTGCATGTTGTTTGCTGGGCTGTCGATGCTTGCGATCTATGGTTTGTTCCACCGAACCTTCACGCGGCTTAATGGCCAATTTAACGATCAAGTCGAACAGCAGGTTCAACTGTTGAGCGGCATTCGCTTATCTGCGCTTCGTTGGCACTTTGAGCGACTTAAACAGTGTGAAATCAAACTCTCAGACACCGAGGCGATTGTCTACGGACTGCTCTTCACCGTTTTGTTTGGTGCCGTAGTCGGCAATTTTTGGATGGTGAGTCAGCTTATCGAGCCGACCGCAGGGCAAGTGTTCTCTATCGTTACTTATTCACTGGAGTTTGTTGAAACTGCAGTGATGCTGCCAATTACGCTTCAAACCCTTTCTCGTCTTACTGAAATCAGTCAGCGACTCAATCATACCTCTGTCCAACAGGCTACCAAGGAGATGCCTTATGAAGTTTAAAAAGCCACTTTCGGTATTAGTCGGTTGTGCGGCTATCTTTGTCGCCTTGGTTGTTGTCGATGAATTGGAACCCGAGGCAGCGGAACCTGTGAAGAAACAAGCAGTACTGGCACCGGTTTCTGTATTGGAGGTCACACCTTCGCAGCACGAATCGACGTTAACGGTACTAGGCTTAACCGCTGCTCGCTGGCCAATTCAACTTAAAGCGTCGAGTAGTGCGCAACTAAAATGGCTGAATGAAAACATCGAACCGGGACAATTAGTGACTAAGGGCGATGTGTTGGCGAGGCTAGACACCAGCGCCGTTGATGCGAACCTGACGCAAGCGTTGAGTGCGTTAAAGCAAGCGGAGCTGGAATTGAAACAGGCTAAGCATGAACAAACCGTCGCGCTCAAGATGCTCAACCCAAAAACAAGTTCGTCCTTTGCGCGCAGGGAACCCCAAGTGCTTGCTGCGAAAGCCAACCTGCAACAAGCACAACATGCTTATATCAGTGCGAAGAAGCTAGTGGAAGAGTCAGTGATCACGGCGCCTTTTGATGCGGTCGTCATGAAACGCCACATTAGCCCAAGAGAGTGGGTAGAGGCGGGGCAAGTGACCTTTGAGTTAGCCGCCAGTGATTCGATTGATATCGAGCTTCCAATATCTGAATTGCATTGGCAACAAGTACAAGCTGCCTTAGTTAAGCCGAGCATTCGTATCGTGAGTCGTTCTGGGAACCAATGGCCGGCGAAGGTGCGCTATGTGTCGCCAGAAGTCGATTCGGTGACTCGCCAAAGACAAGTAGTGCTGTCGGTTGAAAATCCTTACCACGATAAGCCTAGGCTTTTCCCTAATCAGCAGGTTCAAGCTGTGGTGAACCTAGGTCTACAAGATTATGTGGTAAGCATACCTCTGAGTGCGATGACCCGAGACGGGTATGTGTGGACATTGGACACAGAAGATCGCCTACGAAAAGAGTCGGTAACGCTTATTGGGCAAGGCAGTCAGGAGCTTGATATTCGCTTCAATGATCGAAGTGATAAGGCTCGTCGCGTGGTGCAGTATCCACTTTCTTCGATGTTAATCGGTAAACAAGTCGCGCCTAGATTCAATGAAATCCATTCTGGAACCATGCTCGCGGGAAAATCTGATGCCGAACAGATGAAGGAGTCAAATCAATGAGTTGGATGACAAAATGGTTCATTAACAATCCAGTCGCTGCCAATTTGTTGATGATGGCGATTGTTATCAGTGGCGTACTGGCGTTTGGTCAGTTACGTGTCGAGTCGTTTCCACAAATTGCACCCTCATCAATCAGTATTACCGTGGCTTATCCTGGCGGTACTGCACAACAGATTGATGAGAGCGTGACTCAACGAATCGAAGAGTCGATCAGCGGCATTGCGGGCATCAAACAGATCACCAGCCAATCGAGTGCTGGCGTGTCTAGAGTCGTGGTACGTAAAACCAGCAGTACAGATTTAGACAAGCTGTTGGATGACATTCGTAACCAAGTTAACGCCATCAATGGCTTTCCTGTGCAAGCAGAAAGACCGCAAGTGGTGCGCAATGAATTTACCAATTTAGCCGCGTTTGTGGTGGTATCAGGTCCAAGAACCGATGACGAATTACAACCTATTGCCAAGCAACTTGAGCAAGCGTTAAAGAAGAACCCTCAAATTTCGAAGGTATCAAACTGGGGAACTCGAACGCCTCAGTTGGTTATCGAGCCAGCTCCTGACCAACTCAAAGCATTAGGGCTGAGCTTGGAGGAGCTGGCAGGTTTAGTTGAGCAGCGTTCGCTTGAGTCTCGTAGCGGCGAGCTAATAAGTGACAAAGGCCGAATGGTGATTCGTGGTGACGGTTATGCCGATGATTTGCAGAAGCTCAATCAACTTGTCGTTATCTCTGGGAGTAACGGAAAAATACACTTGGGAGACATCGCCAAGCTAACCCGTGGCTACCAATACAGCGGCTCTATCGTGCGTAACAACGGCTCTAACGCCATCGCTTTACTAGTCAGTACTAGCCAAACCGATAATCTACTTAAAGTCAGTGAAGCGATCAGCGAAACATTGGATGCACAACGTGCGATTCTGCCGTCGGATATAGATCTGAATACCATGGCTGATATGGCGCCTTACATTGAAGAACAGCTGTTTCGTTTGAGTGAAAATGCCTGGCAAGGCTTGCTAATTGTACTGATTTTGCTTGGGATATTTCTTGAAATCAGGCTCGCGTTTTGGGTCGCGATGGGGATTCCGATTGCGCTTACAGGAACACTCGCCGCAATGCAGTGGTTTAATTACAGCATCAACGACATCACCTTGTTTGGTTTTATCTTGGTACTCGGCGTGTTGGTGGATGATGCCGTAGTTGTGGGTGAAGCGATACATGAAAAACGGACGGGGCACGGAAGTAGTTCTGGTCATTTAAATAGAAACGGCCCCTCTAATGTAAACGGAAAGACAGCCGCTTGGCAGGGCGTGCATTCCGTGTCAGTGGCAACCGTGTTTGGTGTGCTGACGACCATTGCTGCATTTTCTCCAATGCTATGGATTAACAATGAACTGGCTAAGGTGCTTGCTGGGTTTTCGGCCGTGGTGATCTTCGCTTTGATCTTCTCGCTCATCGAAAGCAAATTTATTCTACCGTCACACTTAGCTCAGCTCTCTGTGAAAAAACCATCTACAAGTATCTTCGCCAAGGTCCAGAATGCCGCTCAAGGTGGATTACAGTGGTTTAATCTCAACATCTATAAGCCGGTATTGGAGTTTGCACTTGGCTACAAAGTGGCGTCTTTGCTTGGGTTTGTGGCGGTCATCTCATTGGCTTATGGCATGTGGTCAAATGGGGCGATTCGAAGTGCGCTGTTCCCTGAAATTCCTGGGCGTTACATTACGGCTGTTATTGAGCTAGAAGATGGTGCGCCGTTACCACTGCAGCGCCAAGCTTTGCTGCAAGTAGAGCAAGCGATGACAGATGTTGAGAAAGGCTTAATGGACGATTACCCATTACAAGAAAAGCCCGTGGTGAACCTACTTGCGTGGTCGGATGGCTACGGCGAAATTGAAGTGACCGCTGAGCTTACCAATGAATCTTTAAGTTTGTTGCCAGGCAATTTATTGCTGAAGCGATGGCGAGAAAGCACTGGGCAAATTGAAGGGGCTTACTCGGCCAAATTCAGCGCAGCAGAAGAACCAGCTGGTGGCACATTCTTAACGATCTCTTCCAACGATCGTGAGTTGGCGTCTCGTTTCAGTGAACAGCTAGCAGATACTCTAGCGTCCTTAAAAGGCGTTTCAGATGTTTACGATGATGGTCAGGATGGTTTACCACAAGTTCGCTTAGTGCTGAATCAATACGGTCAGCAGCTTGGCTTAACTCAAGCCACGCTAGCTCAACTCGCAGGCGAAGCATTCGGCGAAAGGGAAGTTCATCGTCTTTTAGAAAACGGACAAGAGACCAAAGTATTGCTGCAATACCTAAGAGACGAGCGCAGAACCTTAGCTCAGCTACGGCAAGCCATTATCATGTTGCCGAACGGTGGTAGCGTGATGATGGGTGATATTGCTGAGTTCCGTCACGAGCAAGAACCGCAAGTGGTTTATCGTCGAGACCGAGAGCAAGTGATTAACCTCTATTGGAAGCAAAACCGGGACCTGCAATCACCAGAAAAAACACGTGAGCAACTTGAAGAGACGATTGAGTCTCTGCACCTACAATATCCAAGCGTCATCATCAAAGCGGGTGGGGAATTTGAAGAGATAGGGGAAGTGTCGGATGGTTTTAAATCGGCGATGATCCTGACGCTTCTGATGATCTATATCTTGTTGGCCGTACCTTTGAAATCCTACTGGCAGCCGATGATTATTATGGCTGTCATCCCGTTTGGTTTTGCAGGTGCGATTTTTGGTCACTACTTGATGGACTTGCCAATCAGCATTCTTTCGATGTTCGGCATGATGGCCATGACGGGGATCGTGATTAACGATTCGTTGGTGCTGATCACGCGTTTTAATGCTGAATATCGCCAAGGCGTACCACTACAGAAGGCGTTAGTTATTGCAGGCACCAGCCGTTTGAGAGCGATCTTCTTAACCACGATAACCACTGTGTGTGGCTTGTTACCGCTACTAAGCGAAACTGCTGAACAAGCACAATACTTAAAGCCTGCGGCGGTATCCTTGGTGTTTGGTGAGCTGTTCGCCACTGCAGTAACGTTGATTTTGATACCTGTGTTGCTTGGTTTGTTTTGCCGAAAAGCGCCTCAAGTTGAAGATCTAATTGAAAAAGAACCGGTCGAACAAGAACCACAGGTACAGACACAGCTCACTTTGGAGCGCTCATGATTGATTTTATAAAGGACAAAGACGATAGTGAAGCCAAGCGATCGAATTCAATCAAGTCGACAGAGACAAGAGCTTCTATGCCTGAGAACAAAGACCGTATGACGCAACAGAGCAAACCTGACTATCACTCAGTGCCTGGCTTTAAACTGGTGCCTGAGATTACGTTGGTTGAATCTTTACCAGAACACCTTCAAAAACGCTTTAGCCATGCGCTTAACTTAATGCATGAAGAGTGGGGTGAGCGTCGTACTTGGGAAGAGATAGCGACCGAGAGCGCAATTTCTCCATACCATTTTCATCGTCAATTTACTGAGCTGTTTAATGAAACTCCGGGGCAGTATTTGAGTCGCGTTCGATTACAAATTGCAGTGGGCTTACTGATCAATGATGAGCCGTGGAGCGTGATTGAAATAGCTCAGTATTGCGGCTTCTCATCGTCACAGTCGTTAGGTAAGGCGCTTAAGCGTGAGCTAGGGGTTACGGCAAAGCATATTCGAGAAATGGGCTACAACGCGACACCTAAAGAGACGGCTGATTTCATTCAGAGACTGGCGCATCCGGGTGTGCAGTCTTCAATGGAAAAAGAATTGGTTCAGTCGATGCCGACAGAATTGGTTTGGTATCCAGAACGCGGAATGCAGAAGCTCAAGCTAGACGATCCAGACTGGGACACCGCATTTGAGATGTACGGTCAGAAATCAACACAACTCATGGGCACAACACCAATTAAGCAGATGAGAAACAAGTGGGACGACATAGATGCTGAAATCGGTAACTGGCAAGTCGCCAAAGAGCGTTACGATATGATCATTCCAGAAGGTTACTACCTGTGTAGCGATGTTTATCTGGTTTCCGATGTCGCCTATAGCACGGCTTTAGAAGCGTTGTTTAATGCGGTTAAGCAACAAGGCTTACAGTTAGACGTGAATGGCTATTTGGTGGAGATGATTCGCCATATAGATGATGACGATGTAGAAGGAGTCACCTTCTCTTTTCAGTTGCCGGTTTTAACCACGCAAGACAGCGAATAATAAAAAGGCTCCTCAAATGAGGAGCCTTTGTTTACTAATAAGCAGCTTTATAGAAGGAGCTTAACAGAGTAGGGGGATTAAGCCTCTGCCGTTACTTTAGAGCCGCTCATCTTTTTAAGTGCTGCGTAACCAAAGCCTGTTACTGCTGTACCTGCTGCAATCGCTACTAGGTACATAAGAACTGGAGAGATAGCACCAGGAATCAGTAATACGAACAAGCCGCCGTGTGGAGCCATTAGCTGTGCGCCAAACATCATTGATAGAGCACCCGTTAGTGCACCACCTGCCATACATGCTGGGATAACACGCATTGGGTCTTTCGCTGCGAATGGAATCGCACCTTCAGAGATGAAACATAGGCCAAGAACGAATGATGCTTTACCCGCTTCACGCTCACCTGCTTCAAACTTGTCTTTCACTAGGAAAGTTGCAAGGCCCATACCTAGAGCTGGAACCATACCTGCTGCCATGATAGCTGCCATTGGAGCGTAAGTTTGCGAAGCCAGTAGACCAACACCGAATGTGTAAGCGGCTTTGTTTACCGGACCACCAAGGTCGAAACACATCATTGCGCCTAGAATCACACCCAGAAGAATCGCGTTAGACGTACCCATGTTATTTAGGAAGTCTGTCATTGCGCTCATTACGCCAGAAACAGGACCACCAACGATGTACACCATCACAAGGCCAGTGAACAAACTCGCGATAAACGGAATGATCAGGATTGGTTTAAGCGCTTCCATCGATTGTGGAAGTTGAACTTTGTCGGCAATAAACTTCGCAGAGTAACCCGCAATGAAACCAGCCGCGATACCACCTAGGAAGCCTGCACCTGTTGAGCTAGCCAGCATACCGCCGATTAGACCAGGAGCTAGACCCGGACGGTCAGCAATCGAGAATGCAATGAAACCAGCAAGAACAGGAATCATCAGTGCGAATGCAGAACCACCACCGATAGTCATCAGTGCAGCCGCTAATGTGCCTTCTTCTTTAAACGCCTCGATACCGAATACGAAAGAAAGAGCGATGATCAAACCACCCGCAACAACCACTGGAAGCATGTGAGATACACCTGTCATAAGGTGCTTGTACACGCCTTTCTTCTCATCAGCTGGTGCGGCTTGTGAAGAAGAAGCTGTGTGTTGGTATGGCTTAGCTTCAGCGAACGCTTTCTCAACTTCTTGTTGAGTCTTCTTAAGAGCTGGACCAGTTGTTGTTTTGTAGAGAGGCTTACCGTTGAAACGATCAAGTGGAACGTCGATGTCGGCTGCGATGATAACTAGGTCAGCGTCTGCGATTTCTTGATCTGTTAGTTGGTTCTTCGCACCTACAGAGCCGCGGGTTTCCACTTTGATTTGGTGACCTAGGCGTTTGCCTTCTGCTTCAAGCGCTTCTGCTGCCATGAAGGTATGTGCAACACCCGTTGGGCAAGCTGTAATCGCAACGATCTTTTTGCTGCCTGTAGCTGGTGAAGTACCAGTCACTTCAACAGTGCTTTCAACTTGAGATGCGTCTAATACCGTTGCTTCTGCTACCGCTTTCTCTAGAAATGCTTTTGCATCTGCAGTGCACTCAGAGATAGCTGCTTGGTAAACCTTTTTGCCTACGAAACGTGTTTTATCTACGTTTGTGTTAGCTGCAATAACCACAACGTCGCTGCTGTCGATAGCGTCTTGTGATACTGGAGATTCAGGTAGTACGCTTGATTGGCATTCAATAGCGGCGTTCCAGCCCAGTGCTTTTGTTGCTTGCTCTAACAAGCCTGCTGCGATGATGCTGTTTGCTACGCCACTTGGGCAAGCTGTGATAATGGTAATATTCATAATAAACCTTTTGTCCTATTTGCTTGTGTCTAACTGGTTAGTTGGAGCACCAAGCACCTGTAATTGGATATTTTGTAGTACTGAATCCAGCTCTTGTTGGCTGGTTACACCCACACCTACCTGCGAAACGGCTAGAGCAGATAGGGCGGTTGCGAATTTGATAAGTTCTGGTTTTGGCATTTGCTGCATGTGACCCCAACATAGACCAGCAACTAAGGTGTCGCCTGCGCCTACGGTGCTCACTACTTGCATACGCGGTGGTTGAGCATGTAACCATTCACCTTGGTTAAGCCACATCACGCCTTCAGCGCCTAGTGATACAACGATGTTGTCGATGCCTTTTTCGCTTAGGGCTTGGCCTGCATGTTGGCATTGGTCACGTGTTGTCAGTTCTGCATTGAATAGCTGAGATAGCTCTTCATCGTTTGGCTTAATCAACCAAGGCTGTGCATTGATACCGGCTTTAAGTGCATCACGGCTGCTGTCGAAAAGAACCTTTTTGCCTAGGTCACGTAAGCGTTGTACCCAAGAAGCGCAAAGCTCTGGTGATACGCCTTGTGGCAGGCTGCCTGCAATCACGAAATAATCGTGCGTTTCAGCCAGTTCTAGTAGGGTTTCTTCAAACGCTTTAATTGCATCAGCATTAACAGGAACACCAGGGAAGTTGATGTCGCTTACTTGGCCTGAGTTCTCTACCAGTTTCACGTTGATGCGAGTCGCGCCATCAACACGGATGAAGCGGTCAGTTGCGCCCATCTGTTCGAACAGTTGGCAGAAGGCTTCTTCGTTATTGCGACCAAGGAAACCTGTTACGGTCACTTTCGCGCCAAGCTCTGAAAGTACTTTCGCTACGTTTACGCCTTTGCCTGCTGCGTGCAGAGAACCTTGATTCACTAGGCTAACCGAGCCAACATTCAGTGCATCGATAGCACCTGTTAGGTCTAGTGCTGGGTTTAGCGTAACGGTAACGGCTTTGATTTGTTTATCAGACATATCGATTCCTTAACCTTCGCCAAGGCCTGAAGCGATAGCTTTACCGATCGATTCAAGTGCTTGTGCTGCATCATCACCTTCAGCAACAAACTGAAGCTGGTGGCCGTGTTTAACGCCAAGAGCGATGACTTTCATCAAGCTCTTCGCGTTCACTTCTTTTCCGTCGCCATCTAGGTTTGAAACGCGGATAGAAGATTCGAATTTCTTCGCTTCAGCAACCAACATTGCGCCCGGGCGAGCGTGTAGGCCGTGTGCGTTTTTAATTTTGAATACTGCGCAGTTGTCATCGCCTTCAGAAGCTGTAGAAACCGCTTCACCTTTAAGAAGGCCAATCACTTGTGCAACGTCAGCAGTTAACAGTTGTTGCTGTTTACCTTCGAAAACCATTTTGCTTAGGTTCGCTAGAATAGACTGGTGCGCGCTGTTACAAGCCGCGAATGCCACAAGAGCTTTCACTGGTGTGCCTTCGAATTCGCAATCGTTCGCTGTAGAAACGAAAGATACGCCAGTGCGAGTTACGCCTTTATCGCTCCCCAATAACCACAGGCCTTGGCCTAGGTGAGTTGGAGTTTTTGTTACTAGGTCAGCAACGAATGCGTTGTCTGTACAGCCAGTGTTCTTCAGTAGACCGCCCGCAACAGCAGACATTTGAACCATGTCGCTTGCTGGGAACAGTAGTTGAACTAAAGAAGCGTCTAGGTCAGCTTCTAACTGAACTTCGCCATTAAGTAGGGCGATGATTTCGTCTTCTGATTTCGCTTGTTTTAGTTTCTCTTCAACACCGTCCGCCGCTAGAACCTTTGTTAGCTGCTTAAGGATGCCTAAGTGCTCGTCAGATTTCGCTGCAATACCAATTGCTACGTAAACACGATTGCCGTCTGCCCAATCAATACCTTCAGGGAAGTGGTGTACTGCAACGCCTGTCTCTTTTACAAGGCCGCGAGTGTCTGTGGTGCCGTGAGGAATAGCGATGCCGTTACCAAGAAACGTAGAGTTCTGGTTTTCACGGTTCAGCATTCCTTCTACATAACCAGAGTCCACTAAGCCTTTCGCAGTTAGGTCGCCAGCAATGTTCTGGATAGCTTTGAATTTGTCATCGGCCGTTTGACCAAGAGTGATGTCAGATTTTGATAATTTAAGCATGGTGCCTCTTTAGCGTATCGCTTGAGAATTTGTGTATCGCTACGATTCAGTCTAGAGCAATATTTTCTCGTTGCTTGCTCTTTGTTTTATCTTGGCTGAATCGGTTCAGCATTCAGTGTAAAAAAATTCAGCAAAGCCAATTCTGTTAACCAAAATAGTTTTGCTGCGTGTCGTAATTTCAGTTTCATTCATAACGAGAAGCTGAATCACGACAAATGACGCTCAATCTATTCAAAAGGATGATTGAAGTCACTTTTCAGATTTTGCTGAATCCTTTCAGCTTTTATACTGAATCGATTCAGCATATAATTCAACTAATCCAAGGATCAGAAGATTGGTTATATGATCCTACGCACAAAATACAGGTCACCCATATGACACTAGATGAGATTGCCAAACTAGCCGGTGTGTCGAAAACCACGGCTAGCTATGTGATTAACGGCAAGGCGCAGAAATACAGAATCAGTGAAAAGACACAGCAGAAAGTAATGGCGGTGGTAGACGAGTATAACTACCGTCCAGACCATGCTGCTTCGTCGCTGCGTGCTGGTAATAGCCGTTCATTTGGTTTGATTATTCCTGACCTGGAAAACAGCAGTTATGCGCGTTTAGCAAAACTGATAGAGCAGAACTCACGTAAAGTGGGCTATCAAATCCTGATTGGTTGTTCTGATGATGACGCTGAAACCGAACGTAAAGTAGCGGAAGCGCTGGTAAGTCGTCGTATTGATGCCTTGCTGGTGGCGAGCTCTATGCCAGACGCTAACGAGTTTTAC
Organism: Vibrio sp. Isolate22; assembly: GCF_022398115.1. NCBI lineage: Bacteria > Pseudomonadati > Pseudomonadota > Gammaproteobacteria > Vibrionales > Vibrionaceae > Vibrio > Vibrio sp. Isolate22. The sequence continues at coordinate 29,502 of NZ_JAKEUW010000049.1, forward strand.
TTGAAGCTGCAAAACTCAGGTACGCCAGTTATCGCGATTGACCGTCCGTTAGACGATGAACATTTTGCCTGCGTGATCAGTGAAGACTTCGAAGCGGCGTTTGAACTGACGCATTCAATTCTCGATGACAACATTCACAGTGTTGGCTTAATCGGTGCACTGCCTGATCTGAACATTTCGCGCGAGCGTCACTTAGGCTTTGAAGCTGCGAATAAGGCTCACACACAGCAAACCGGGCTCGATGAAAATAAGCCAACGGTTGTCGGCTACGGTGAGCACTTTGATCGTGAATCCGGTCGAGAGGTGTTTGAAGAGTGGATTGCTAAAGGTACAGTCCCTGATGCGATTGTTACTATGTCTTATACTTTACTAGAAGGTGTGCTTGATGTGATGGTCGAAAAGCCAGAGCTGATCAATCAAGTGAAGTTGGCTACTTTTGGTGATAACCGATTATTGGATTTCTTACCCTTCAAGGTTCACTCACTTCCGCAGCAATTTGAGGTCATTGCAGACAGCGCGTTTGCATTGGCATTGAACGCTTCAGCAAAACGTTACCAGTCGGGCATTGAATTGGTGCCGAGAAGTTTAGTGAAACGTAGCTAATATAAAGATGATCTAATTTTAAGAATGCCTCAGCTCCAATTGGTTGTTGAGGCTTTTTTATTGAATCAGCAAACCAAACTCAATCAGCGCTACCAAGCCTAAAAGTAGGGCAAGTACCTTCCAAAACTGGATTGGATGACGGTCGAGCAGCGGTTGCTTGGTTTTACGTTTTACTAATTTTGAATTCGGTGTGTATAAATCCGAGATAAAATCGCCAAGCACACCGTATCGTTCGGTCGGGTGTTCAGCGCAGGCTTTGTTTAGTACCAGATCAAACCATGCAGGAATATCGGAGCGGTGTTGAGTTATCGGGCGGTATTGCCACTGGTGATGGCGCGATTGCATGAGTGAGCGTGGTGTCATTTCTGGATAAGGCAGTTGCCCTGTCAGCATTTCATAGCCGATAACACCAACAGAGAACAGATCCGAGCGTGTTGTCGCAATATTCTGTTTAATGCTCTCTGGTGCGATGTAGTTGACCGCTCCGAGCGGCACAGCATCCTTTTCAAAAGGCATTCCTTCTTCAATTCCGCGAATGAGTACTGCTCCTAAGTCGATAAGTTTGATATCACCGTTTGGCAGTAACATGATGTTTTCAGGTTTGAGGTCGCGGTGCACCATATCGGCACGTTGCAACACACGAATACCTTGTACGATCTTCTCAAGAATCGTGCGGACTTCAGGCAGATTCGGTTTGGGATTGTCGTACATCCATTGTCTCAACGTCACGCCTTCAACCATTTCACATACTTGGTAGAGAAACTGCGACTTCTCATCGGTCGGGTACACCTTCATGATGCGCTTGTTATTCAGTAGCATCCCAGCCCATTGTTCGTTATAGAAGGCTTTGAGCTCTGCGGGATCATCGCGATATTGTAGAGAAGGCACTTTAATGACGAACTCGGTTTGCGTCTGAGTTTGTATTACTCGATACACATGACTGCGCGTTCCAGAATAGAGCACTTCTAGGACCTGAAACTGGTCGATCATCTGTCCAAGTTTGAGCACGGGAGGGATAACGCGTGTCGCGAGCTTTTCGTGAAACTCAATTAGTGAAGGCTTAGGGTGTTGAGCCACTTCAAGCATTAAGCAACTCACATTGTCTTTGCTGTTTTTTGCCAATGCTTTATTACAAACAGTTTGTGTAGCGAGCTCAAAGTCGAGCTGATTCGAGGCCGCTTCCATTAGATCGGATTCATCAACAAATTCATGCACGCCATCGGTGGTAAGAATAAAGCGATCTTTCGCTTTGATGGGCACAGTTTGGTAATCGACGTTAAGTTGGTTGTCCATGCCTAAAGCACGAGTGAGGTAGTGGGTATTGACCAAATTTTTTCGGGTGTGATCTCGAGTTAACTGCTGAATTTCACCGTCACGAACTAAGTAGATGCGGCTGTCACCCACATGGAAAATATGCGCTGTGTTTGATTTGAGAATCACTGCGCTAAAGGTCGACACCATATTGTTGTGCGTGAGTTGTTTTTCGTCAGCAAGACCGGAATAAGAGGCATTGAACAGCCAAGAATTGAGTGAAGTCAGAACCTTTTGGGCAGAGCGTTGAATACTCCAGCTTTCAGGAGTGGCGTAATAGTCGGTAATGAACTGCATTACGCTGGTATGGCTGGCTTTTTGCGCTTGTACGCTGCAACTTACTCCGTCCGCAATACAGGCCACACTTCCTTTGAACTCATGTTCCGCTCTGGTCTGAGGGTGTTTAACGATAATCGCATCTTGATTCTCGTTTCTTATCCCTTGGTGTGAGTAGCCGCCGAAATTGAGCTTTAACTGATTGCTAGCCCCTGCGTGAATACTCTGAACCTTGGTTTGTGGTCCCTTTGGTATCACAGCCTGGCTCCGTTCTAGCGTGGCGTCTTGAGTTTGACTGAATGAAAGCGTCATAACGTCCTTGCTCCTATGGTGCTCATTGTTACTTGAAGAAAGAACAAAAGCTCTCAGTAAAAAAGAGAGCCTTTGAACGAAGTAACCAAGTGTCGCAGCCCGGTTACTTCTCCCGATTCAATGAGTGATTAGCTCGATACGTTAATCAAGGTTACGCTCCCGTCGTCGTTCACTTCAGCGATCTGACCATTGGGCTCTTCCATGAACATCAGAGTCACGAAGCCAAGAACTGCCGTTGCAGCAATCACAAGGAAGAAGGTCTGGTAGCTAACAAACGAAAGCACGGTTAGGTAAACTACCGCACCCACGTTTCCGTAAGCACCAGTCATACCTGCAATCTGGCCTGTCATACGGCGTTTGATAAGAGGTACTGTTGCAAATACTGCACCTTCACCTGCTTGTACGAAGAACGAACATGCCATTGCAGCAACAACCGCTAGCCATACTGGCCATGTGCTCTCTACTTGACCCATAGCGAAGTAACCTACAGCCAAACCTGCCGTTAGGATAAGTAGGGTTGGTTTACGACCAAACTTGTCTGAAATCCAACCGCCACCTGGGCGAGACATCAAGTTCATGAAGGCATAAGCCGAAGCCACCATACCAGCCAGAACAGGCGTTAGTTCGAAGGTTTCAGAGAAGAACAGTGGCAGCATAGAAACCACTGCTAGCTCTGAGCCGAATGTCGCAAAGTACAGAACATTTAGTACCGCAACTTGCTTGAACTTGTATTGGTGAATCTCTGGTACTTCTTCTTTAAATACGTTCTTATTCACTTTCCAAACTTGAGTTACTTCATACACATACAGTGCAGCAAGTACCGCATACACACCGTACACCGCTGCGTCTGAAAGCATACCGATACCTGATGGAGACAGTTTCCAAGCCAGAAGAGCTAGTGCCGCATACATAGGGATCTTCATGAAGAGTAGAAAGAAAAAGTCACCCTTAGACGTCACTTCCATTGCTGTTACTTGAGCTGGCTTGAAGTAGGTAGAACCTTTTGGTGTGTCGGATACGTTTTTGTAGAACACAACAGAGAACAATAAACTCATTACACCCGTGATACCGACAGCGTAACGCCAGCCATCTTCGCCACCAAATACTAATGCGAGGGTAGGAAGAGTGAACGCTGCCGCAGCTGAACCAAAGTTACCCCAACCGCCGTAAATACCTTCTGCTGTACCCAGCTCGTTATGTGGGAACCATTCAGATACCAAGCGGATACCAACCACGAAGCCAGCACCGATAAAGCCTAATAGGAAACGGGCAATGGCGGCTTGAATGAAAGAGTCAGCCAGTGCGAACATGAAACACGGGATCGAACAGATCGCGAGTAACGAAGAGTATACGAGTCTTGGGCCGTAGCGGTCGGTAAGCATACCAATCGCGACACGCGCTGGAATGGTTAAAGCTACGTTTAGGATTAGAAGGGTTTTGATCTCTTCAGTGGTTAGCCCTAGGCTGGTTTTTACCATCTGCAGTAGTGGTGCGAAGTTAAACCAAACCACAAAGGTGATGAAAAAGGCGATCCAGCTGAGGTGTAAGACCTTCATCTTGCCGGTAAATGAAAACAGCGAAAATTTTGAGTTATCCATGTATTAAATCCTTTAAATATGGAATCTAGAGTTATCTAGCCGTCCACATGCCAACTCCATAGCTTGCCTAGACTGTTAATTATAGGCGGCTAAGGCATGTTAATGGGTGAATTTGAAAGTACAACCTTTTAGGTAATTAACTTTTGGTTAGTTGATAGCTTTTGGTTAGTCGAAAGCTTTTCGTTAGTTAAAGCTAGGAGCTAACTCGCTAAGGCTTCTGGTTCCAGAACTTGAATCTGATTGCCTTGCCTGCGTACTTCAAAACGGGTTAGGGCATGTTCAGGTTCTTCTAAACAGGCACCTGTCTCTAGGTGGTAATGCTGCTTGTAGAGTGGAGAGGCCACATAAGGTTCTCCACTTAACGAGCCGATAATGCCGCGTGACATAACGTTGGCTTTGCCTACTGGGTCGAAATTCGAAAGGCCGTAAAGCTTGTCACTGCGTTTGCAGTAAAAGATAGCGACTTGATGATCAGCCACCTTGGCACACACACCCGCATTGGGTGACAGTTCCTCTTGAGAACAAACAGTGGTCCAGTTTTCCATGACAGTCTCCTTGGTAATTTATAGAGTCTTTGATTTTGTTCCATTTCCTAAAAAAGAAGGTCGTAAAGAAAGAAGGTCGCTAGCAGTGAATTGCCGAGAACGAAGGATCTGCTAACGACCAAACCGGTTACGAGACTTCCGTAATTTCAATTTGTTGACTGCTGCTTAATGCCTGATTACGCTCTGCTTCTTGGTCTGTGTTGACTGAAGGCTTCGGGAAGCGCTGTTCACGTTCTTTGATAAATGACAGGCTAGAGTCCATCTCATCGCTATTGATGTAGTGCTGGAAGCGCTTCATCTTGACTGGGTTTTCGATGGTGGTTTTCCATTCACACTGGTAGTTTTCGATGTTGAGCGCGATGTCGGCTTCAAGTTCTGCCGCCACGTTGAGCTTGTCTTCAATCACCACCTCTTTGAGGTAATCCAAGCCACCTTCTAAGTTCTCCATCCAAACAGAAGTACGTTGTAGGCGGTCTGCCGTACGTGTGTAGAACATCAACACGCGGTCGATGTATTGAACAAGAGTTTTCTCATCTAGGTCAGTTGCGAATAGGTCTGCGTGACGTGGGCGCATGCCGCCATTACCACAGACGTACAGGTTCCAACCTTTATCTGTCGCAATAACACCAATGTCTTTTGATTGCGCTTCGGCACATTCACGAGTACAGCCAGATACCGCGAATTTGATCTTGTGTGGTGAGCGTAGGCCCTTGTAGCGGTTCTCTAGTTTAATCGCGAGGCCAACACTGTCGTTGACGCCGTAGCGACACCAAGTGCTACCCACACAGGACTTCACGGTACGAACCGATTTACCGTAGGCGTGGCCAGTTTCAAAGCCTGCATCAATCAGCTTTTTCCAGATGGCTGGCAGTTCATTAAGTTGTGCACCAAATAGGTCGACACGTTGTCCACCGGTGATCTTGGTGTAAAGGTCGTATTCTTTTGCCACTTCACCCAGCACGATCAGTTTGTCTGGTGTGATTTCACCGCCGGCAATACGTGGAACCACAGAGTAGGTGCCGTCTTTTTGCATGTTGCCAAGGTAGATATCGTTGGTGTCTTGCAGTTCGATGTGCTCATCTTTAAGGATGTAGTCGTTCCAGTAAGAGGCGAGAATCGAACCCACCGCCGGCTTACACACGGTACAGCCTAAGCCTTGACCATGAGACTCAAGCAGCTCATCAAAGGATTTGATTTTATTAACGCGAATAATGTCTGTTAGTTCTTGGCGAGAGTATGCAAAGTGTTCACAGATGTCGTTAGAGACCTCAACCCCCAGGTTGCTCAATTCGCTATCTAATACTTGTTTAGCAAGGGCAGAACAGCCACCACAACCGGTTGATGCGTTGGTCGATTCTTTGAGCGCTGCCATTGTGGTGCAGCCTGCAGAAACGGCTTCTTTGATGTCGCCTTTGGTGACGTCAAAGCATGAACAAATTACAGCGCTGTCTGGAAGCGCTTCAACACCCATAGCGCTGCCAGAATCGTCAGCAAGGTTTGGTAGAATCAATACCGATGGGTTCTCTGGCAAGGGCATATCGTTTTGCTTGATTTGCAGCAGCGAACCGTAGGCTTCAGCGTCACCGACTAACACGGCACCGACGATCTTCTTGCCATCAGCAGAAACAATTAAGCGCTTATAAACTTGTTCAATTTCATCGTTGTAGGTGTAAGACTGCGCGCCTTCGGTTTTACCATGCACTTCACCAATACTTGCTACATCGACGCCTAGCAACTTAAGCTTGGTGCTCATATCGGCACCCGTAAAACTGCTCTTATCTTCGCCACTGGAAAGAATATGGCTTGCTGCGACTTTCGCCATTGAGTAACCCGGAGCCACTAGACCAAAGATTTTGTTGTCCCACAGCGCACATTCACCAATCGCGTAAACATCATCGATGTTGGTTTGACAGTAATCATCAATCACGATACCGCCACGTTCGCCAATCGCGATGTCAGAACTACGAGCCAATGCGTCTTGAGGGCGAATACCGGCAGAGAACACGATCATATCGGTTTCAAGGTGAGTGCCATCGGCAAAGTTCATGCGGTAGCGAGCACTTTCACCCTCTACAATCTCAGAGGTCGCTTTCTCGGTGTGAACTTGTACGCCTAGGTCTTCAATTTGGCGTCTAAGCAGGGCGCCGCCGCCGTCATCGAGTTGAACTGCCATTAAGCGAGGCGCAAATTCTACAACATGTGTTTCTAAGCCAAGGTTTTTAACGGCGTTTGCGGCTTCTAAGCCTAGTAGGCCACCACCGATAACCACGCCAGATTGACTCTGCTTGCTTGATAGTTCAATGGCATCAAGGTCTTCGATAGTGCGGTAGACGTGACAGTGTTCTTGGTCGTTACCTGGGATTGGTGGAACGAATGGGAATGAGCCTGTTGCGAGAATCAGTTTGTCGTAGCTTTCACGATGACCATTGTCAGTCACGACCGCCTTGTTTTCGGTATCTAGCTCAGTGACTTTGGCATTGATTAGGTATTTAACGCCATTTTCTTGGTAGTAAGCTTCACTCGTCAAAGACAAGTCGTCGGCTGATTTACCGTTAAAGTAGGCCGTGAGCTGAACACGGTCATAAGCAAGTCGTGATTCTTCACTAAAAGTGATGACTTCATATTGGTCTGAGTCAGCTTGAATAATGTTGTCGATAAATTTGTGGCCAACCATGCCATTACCAACGACGACAATCTTTTGTTTGCTCATAGTAAATTCCTTTTTTGCTGGCTTCCTAGCGTTTCTAAAACTGCCCACTCTCTGGTGGATAATGTGCTGTTCTTCCAATGAACTTAAAAACTGTAAATTTTGGGTTGTTGGTATTTATGGGAGCAAGTAGGGTGCCAGATAAAAAAGGCGATCAATAAAAATAATTAAATCCAATAAAATCAATTAATTGAATAAACTAAAAATTGGTCAATTACCCCTAAAGTGGTGGTCGGACAAAGCGGGATATTTATGAAAATGAGCCTTTGTGGTGCAAAATTGATCAATATGGTGCAAATATCTCAATATTTATTTGATCAGACTGAGATAACCTTATTTCTTCTAATTGAATTGTATTTAAGTTTCTGTATTTTAATGGAAATTTTAATGTGCGTTATTGGGGTGAATAGTGGTGCGTAAATTGCTTTATTAAAAAAGAGAAATTTTCATCGCGAAGAGTGGGGAATAAAAGGCGCTCTGTTAGAACGGTGGAAACAATAAAAAGAACATTGCACGAGGGAAGAGTGATGAGTTCAAACAAGGATTGGATCAAATCAACGTGTGCTTACTGTGGCGTAGGTTGTGGCATTGAAGTAAGGCCAACTGCTTCGGGGAAATTAGAAGTGCGTGGCGACAAAGACCACCCATCGAATTATGGCAAGTTGTGTACAAAGGGCGCGGCACTGGGAGACACAGTAACGCCGATCGGTCGTTTAACTCAGCCGATGCAAAGAGTCGCAAGCGGACAACAACTTCTACCTTGGAGTAGCGCATCTCAGCTGGTGGCTGATAAGTTCAAACAAGCGATAGAAGAGCATGGCCCGGACTCTGTCGCCTTTTATGTGTCAGGGCAACTACTGACTGAAGATTACTATGTGGCTAACAAGCTGATGAAGGGCTTTATCGGTAGTGCCAATATAGACAGTAACTCTCGCCTTTGTATGGCATCTAGTGTGGTTGGGCATAAACGCGCGTTCGGTACTGATACCGTTCCGGTTTGTTATGAAGATCTAGAGCAAGCCGAAGTGGTCGTAATCACTGGCTCAAACCTCGCTTGGTGTCACCCGGTTCTTTTCCAGCGCCTACGAGCAGCCAAGCAAGCTAACCCAGGCATGAAAGTGGTCGTCATTGACCCGCGCTACACCGACACCTGTGAGATTGCCGATATGCACTTGGCATTGGAATCCGGCTCTGATGTCGCACTATTCAATGGCTTGTTAGCTTACCTAGATGATAACGACAAGCTTGACTCTGATTACATTGAACATCACACCCAAGGGTTTACGGAAGCGATTCGAACCGCTACAGATTACCGCTATACCGAATCAGGTTGGGGTAAAAAAAGCGTTCCTGAACTGACAGGGCTTAGCGAGCAACAACTCGAACAGTTCTATCATTTGTTCGCATCTAACGAGAAAGTGCTCACCATTTACTCCCAAGGCGTAAACCAATCCACACAAGGGTGCGATAAGGTAAACGCCATTATCAACAGCCATTTAGCGACTGGCAAAATCGGTAAACCGGGCATGGGACCATTCTCTGTCACAGGCCAACCAAACGCGATGGGTGGGCGTGAAGTGGGTGGTTTAGCCAACACCCTAGCAGCGCACTTTGAATTTGGTGATCCACAATCACATCAAACCGTGAGCGAATTTTGGCAGACGGATAACCTAGCAACCTATGCGGGTTTAAAAGCCATCGACCTATTTGATGCTATGAACGATGGCAAGATAAAAGCCGTGTGGATCATGGCAACCAACCCAGTCGTGAGTTTGCCAGATAGCGAAAAAATCAAAACCGCATTAGAGAAGTGCCCGTTTGTGGTGGTGTCGGACTGCATTGCCGATACGGAAACCACACGCTTGGCCGATGTGGTGCTGCCCGCGCAAGGGTGGAGTGAAAAGTCGGGCACCGTAACCAACTCTGAGCGTCGAATCTCACGCCAACGCCGCGTATTACCAAGCCCTGGAGAAGCCAAGCCAGATTGGTGGATTTTAAAAGAAGTCGCACAAAAAATGGGATTCAAAGACCAGTTTGATTACCGCCACGAAGGTCAGATATTCAAAGAGTATTGCGAGATGACAGCGCTCGGTAATGAAACAGGCAAAGCGCGTGACCTGTGCTTAATTGGATTAACAAAACTAGACGAAAAAGGCTATGGCGAGCTGACTCCGCAGCAATGGCCAGTAATGGAATATCAACCAGAGATCATCGAGCAGCGCATGTTCACCGATGGCGAGTTCTTTACTGAGTCGGGCAAAGCGCAGTTTATCGCGGTCGAACATGACATGCCGATAGCCGATACCAGTGTCGAATTCCCACTCATCATGAACACAGGCCGAATCCGAGACCAATGGCATACCATGAGCCGTACTGGCTTGGCGGCTGGCTTAGGCGAACACACACCAGAGCCTTTTGTTGCCATGCACCCAGATACAGTTGCAGAGCTTGGGTTAGATGAATTTGGGTTAGATGCCTTCAACCACGCCACTATTAATCCTGTAGTTAAAGTGCGTAGCGCACAAGGTGAATGCCAAGCCCGCTTAGTCGTAACCAAAGAGATGCGCCGTGAACAAGTATTCATGCCTATTCACTGGAATGCGCCAACCGCCAAAGACAGTAAGCCGTGTGACCTGATCTTGCCTCATACCGATGCAGCTTCAGGCCAACCTGAATTTAAACATACACCTGTTGTGGTAGAGCCGTGTGGTTATCGCAGTGAAGCCGCCTTGGTCAGTGACAAGGTAATGGATTGTAGCGGGTTTGATTACTGGGTTCGCCAAAGAGTGGAGGGCGGTTTTCTGTATCGTATTTCATCATCAAAGAACCCAATGGAGTTAGTGATTCAGCTGGCTAACACACTCGATGCCTTACCAGAGTCAAACGCTGATGCCATCAAATCACTCCATTACCACGGCAACAAACCGTTCAAGAACTACGGCTCAGCTAAGCTGGATCAATTTGGTGTAAAGCAAGCCTTCGTCGTGAACAGTAAGCTCGACCATGAAAGTATCGATTGGCTGGTGGAGTGCCTAACCCGAGAAGCCGATGAAGAGTTTGAAGCCGAGTTTTTGAGTACATTGGCGCGTTAAGCGAGCTCGATAGAAGATAAGCCACTTTGGTGGCTTATCTAATGGTATGGGGAATACAAAGAACTAACAGCAAGCTTCTGACGCTGTTTTGGTCTCACCATTGGTGGTCTTGAAATGTTGCCACAGCTTGCTCATTCCCGGTGTCATCTCCTCTGTCGAGAAGCGGTAGAGCTTTATTTCTGCTGTTATTGGAGAGATTGTTTCTGAAAACCTCATCAATAAACCTTGATCGAGTTCTTCTTGGACAAATCCTTCAGGCAACCAAGCTACACCGTGGCCAGATAACACCATTGATTTAAGGGAGTGTGTAACAGCATTCTCGTATACGACATCAAAGGTACATAGGCTTTGAGCTATCGAGCCGTGTTTTTCTAATACTTGTGCAAAGAAGGTATTTGATGGGTAACTAAGAAGAGGGACGCGAGAGCTTTTGCAATCTCTGAACAGAGCAGAGCAGCCATCACCTTGGGTGGCAACAACAGGTATGAGGCACTCATGCCCGATTGTCACTGACTCGACTTCAGGGTTGGGTACGTAAAGTCGACTCCCTTTAAAAGATAGACCAATTAGGAAGTCAGAACGGTTGTCTATAAATGCTTGTACCGAGTCATGTAAGTTGTTTGGGCTGACATAAACCAAGGTCGTTTTAAACGCATCGGTATATTCATTGATCATCTTATTGACGACATATTCGGACAAAGAGTGCTGAGTATGAAATGTGACTTTTGTTTCATTATTGTTAACTTCTCTCATGGTTTCTAGCCGAGCGAAGTCGATCTGTTGTTTGAGGTCATTTGCGTGTTTGAGAAACCGAAAGCCCGCTTTAGTGAATGTCGCAGGGTAAGTATTTCTATTGACAAGGTCAGTTCCTATCCATTCCTCTAATAGCTTGATTCTTCTTCCAAAAGCTGGCTGAGTGATGTTTCTTGCTTTGGCTGCTTTTGCAAAACTACCGTATTGAGAAAGGTATAGAAAGTCTTCGATCCATTTCAAATCCATGTAACTGATCCTTGTCCAAAATTTTAAATATCAACAATTGTGTTAAACAAAAGTTAACATCCCTGTTAGCAAAAAGCATTATCTTTCGAGCGATATCACAGGCTACTGTAATTGTGTGTTTAACAAATCGTTAACTAAACAATGTCAGGAGAATTGAAATGCATTTAGCGCGCTATCCTCGTTTGAACTTTGCTCACTTAAATACACCATTAGAATTGATGGAAAACCTGAGCAAGGAACTCGATGGACCAAATATTTGGATCAAGAGAGATGACTGTACTGGCCTTGCAGGAGGCGGAAACATGATCCGCCCCAGCAGTTTTGGACACTGAGTTAAGTGAGTACAATCACTAACGAGGTGAACAATGACAACTAAGAAAACTAGAATTAAACATTCCCCTGAATTTAAAGCAGAAGCCCTGAAGTTAGCAGATAAAGTGGGAGTAGCTGCGACAGCAAGACAGCTTTCTTTACATGAATCTCAAATCTACGGGTGGCGAAAGAACTCGAAGAAAGACACCAGTACTAGTCAACGAGAGCAAGAACTAGCCGCAGAGGTTGCCAAGCTCAAAAGGCAGTTGGCTGATCAAGCAGAAGAGCTAGAAATTGTAAAAAAGGCCGCTACCTACTTCGCGAAAAATCTAAAGTAAATTTCTATGAATTTATGCTCGAACACCTGCTGAGCTTCAGTATTGTGCGTATGGCTAAGGTGTTCGGGGTATCCCGAAGTGGGTTTTATTACTGGGTTAAAC